>JAEEOQ010000134.1 GCA_016284355.1 Lachnospiraceae bacterium | reverse complement strand
TATATCAGGCTAAAGAATTTAGCGGTATGAAGGGTGAAGACATGGTTTCACCTTCAGGGAAGGAGTTTACTATGGGAGACAGATTTCTTAAAGCGGACGGTAACATAATAAGAAATGCAAAAGGCGAAGAGGTACTCTTACAGGGCGTAAACCTTGGGGGCTGGTTTGTAACAGAAAGCTGGATGTGCCCTAGCGGAACGAAAGATGAAAAGACACTTCGTGCTACCCTTAAGGGAAGATTTGAAGAAGAGGGAATGCGCGAGCTTGTTAAGATCTACCAGGACGCATGGATAACAGAAAGCGATTTTGACCTTATAAAAGAGGTTGGATATAACTGCGTACGTATCCCTATGTATTACGGAAACTTTATGGATGATGAGGGAAAACTCATTTCAGGAGCTTTTGATAAACTTGACTGGGCTATAGAGCAGGCTGAAAAGAGAGATCTTTATGTGGTACTTGACCTTCACGGAGCACCGGGAGCACAGTCTGATATGGACCATTGCGGTGAGGCAGACGGAGGCCATAAGCTCTGGAAGTACGAGAACTGGCAGGATATGACGGTGCGTCTTTGGGAGTGCCTTGCAACCCGTTATAAAAACTGCGATACAGTTGCAATGTACGACCTTTTAAATGAGCCTGACAAGGTAGACAAAGCACTTCTTTGGAAGGTATACGACCGCATCTATAAAGCCATAAGAGCCATAGACCCTGACCACATGATAAGCTTTGAAGCAGCCTGGGACTGGGGATTTTTACCTGAGCCTTCAGAGAGAAACTGGGAAAATGTAGTATATCAGATGCATTTTTACGCTATGGGCAGTGGCGAGGCAGACAGCCATGAAGTTCAGGAAAACCTTGTAAAGAACAAGCTTCGTGAGTGCAGAGAGTACGCCGATAAGTGGAATGTACCTGTATATGTTGGCGAGTTTAACTTATTTGCATTTAACGACCTTTGGACAGATTTTATAAAGGGATTCCAGGCAGAGCATATCCAGTGGACAAACTGGACCTACAAAGTAAGCAGCAATTACGGTAACTGGGGCCTTTATAACAATGCAAAGCTCACCGCCCCAAGCGCAAGCAATGACAGCTTTGATGCACTCAAGGAAAAACTTGCAAAATACACTTCGGATAACTTTAACAGAAACGAAGAATTCATAAATATGCTTAAAGACGCGCTAAACTGATAGAATCACACAAAAAATAAGGACCGGATTTTTCCGGCCCTTATTTTTTTTACATTATTTCTTCAAGCTCCTTAAGATCTTCATCTGTTGTAGACCAGCTTGTGGCAAATCTTACCACTGTGTGGTTTTCGTCTGCTTTTTCCCAGAAAGAAAAGCGCACCTTTTCTGAAAGCTCGTGAAGCTTAGCGTTTTCAAGGATGATAAACTGCTGATTGGTAGGGGATTTTAAGAAAAAGTCGTATCCCTTCTTTGTAAACAGTTCTTTAAGTTTTTCAGCCATATCTATAGCGTGTCGGCTGATATTCATATAAAGATCGTCGGTAAAGAGTGTATCAAACTGCACTCCAAGAAGCCTTCCTTTTGCCAACATGGCACCGTGCTGCTTAACACGGGTAGCAAAGTGCTTTGGCATATTGCCCTTTGTAAATACCACAGCCTCGCCGCAAAGGGCACCAACCTTTGTACCGCCTATATAAAAGACATCTGTAAGACTTGCTATCTCAGGTAAAGTAAGGTCGCATTCTTTGCTTGCAAGTCCGTATCCAAGTCTTGCTCCGTCCATATAAAGAGGAATGCCATGCTTTTTACAAACCTCAGAAAGGGCGGTAAGTTCTGCCTTGCTGTAAAGAGTGCCGTATTCTGTAGGGTATGAAATGTATACTAACCCCGGAAATACCATGTGCTCGTGGTTGGCATCTGCAAAAAAGGTTGTAATATAAGCATCAACCTCGCCTGCATCAAGCTTTCCGGCGTGTCCCGGAAGCTCAATTACTTTATGGCCTGTATACTCGATAGCTCCTGCCTCATGGGCATTTACATGTCCTGTAACAGCGCTTATAACGCCCTCGTAAGGAGCAAGTATTGTGTCTATAACTATCTGGTTTGTCTGGGTTCCCCCTGTAAGGAAGTAGACATCAGGGTTCCCGCCGCATGCCGCTTTAATCTTTGCAACAGCGCTTTCACAGTACTTATCTGTGCCGTATCCGCTAAGCGGCTCAAGATTTGTTTTCACAAATGCTTCAAGGATCGCCTGATGGGCTCCTGTTGTGTAATCGCTTTCAAATGAGATCATTTTTGTTTTCCTCCTATATAATCCCTTATTTATATTTTTAGACCTTTGTGTCTGCTTTATAAAAACAGACATTTATGTCTATTTTGTATCGATGGTAAATCTTCTGAAATCCTTGCCGCTTTCTTTTGCAATGAGGTCAATATACATATTGTGGTTGCCCTCTACGCTAAGATATTCTGACATGATATCGGTATTTAAAAGGTCATCAAAGTGTGTCATGTCACCTGAAAAGTACATACGATTGACATCGCCAAAAAGCTTAAGTAAAGGTTCCATGGTTTCTTCATCCATGCCGTCCTCTATAAAGCGTTCTCTTTGCGGATTGCTCATTCTGTCCATACAGCGTGATGCAAATTCTTTAAAATCAAAATCAACACCCTTTACGTTCACTTCTGCAGTCTCATACTCGATAGTCGTGCCCTCGGCCTTTAAGATACCGTATTGACAGGGGTAAACCGAAAGAGCTGAAGAAGCAAGGTCGCTTATGCCATCAAGAGTAACAAAATTCTGATTGTGCATGTGGCCTGTAAGGGTGAGTTTAACGCCGTATTTTCTAAGCTGCGCGGCAACCTCATCAGAATTTGATATCACGTATCCGTTTACAAACATCTCGTTATGAACAAGAAGATTCTGATGGATACCGGCAAGGATATATTTGCCGTCGTTTTTAGCTCTCTTTAGCTGACGCTTCATCCATTTAAGGGTAGAAGGCGCTATCTCGCAAGGGTGCTCTGCCGTATTTGCATCAAGCATAAGAACTCTTGTGGTCTCGTTAAGATCGTACATATAGCTTGCGCTCATTTCATCTACGGAAAGAGCCTCGTTGTAGCCAAAATCGGCATAGATCTCTTTAAAGGACTCGCTTGTAGCACTCTCTGTAAGATCGTAGGAATCGCCGTGGAATATGGCTGCATTGCCGCAGTATACGTCGTGATTTCCCGGAAGGACAAGTACTGTAATCCCTGCATCTTCAACCTTTTTAAGGCGACCTGCAAGGTCTTTGTGGCTTTGAAGAGCACCGTTAAAAGCAAGGTCTCCCGTAAGGATAAGAACCTCCGGCTTTCTTTCTATGACTTCGTTAAGGAAACTGTCTGTCAGTTCTTCGCAGTACAAAGAAGTTTTGGCGTCGCGGCCGGAAAGCAGCCTTTGAAACATCTCGCCTTTATCGTTGATATCAGGAGATATAAAGTGGATGTCCGAGGCAACCACTGCGTCAAACCTTGGAGCTGCGCTTTCTTTTGCGCCTTTTTTAAGGCTTCTTAAGTACCAGGCAGCAGCTAAAATAAGTACTACTACGATCACGATAAGAACAGCATTTTTAAGTGAAATATTATTTTTCATAAATCCCTCGCTTCTTTGCATATAAAACACATTGATATTTTAAGTCAAAACAGATGAAATATCAAGGCGCAGGTAGGCTTACAGACTATTTTTAGTGATGGAAAAGTCGACAAATTTTGATAGTATATTGACAAGATTTGATATGTTGACTATTGGATTTTTGCATAGTAGACTATAAATATAAGAGATTATTTATTAAATGGGGCTTTTGGCCGCCGGGAGGTATAGAAATTGAAACCCACCGAATTTAGCAAAAAACTGGGTATACCTGTTAGTACGATCAGGTATTACGACAGACAGGGGATCACGAGAAGTGAAAGAAACGAAGTAAACAATTACAGAGATTTTGACGGAAGAGATGCGCTCGATATTTATAATGCGCTGCTCCTCCGATCTTTTGACGTAAAGCTTGAGAGGATCATTGACACAGATTTTGATCTTAATGATGTCGACGAGTATATGGCAAACCATGTACCTGAGATGGAAGAACTGATAAAGCGCGAGCAGATGCGCCTTGCAAGGCTTAGGGAAATGCAGTTTTATATCAGCGAGATGGAAAAGGGTATGAACGAAGGAACATGTATGACCCTTTCTGCAAGCTACTCCATCTGGACCTTTAACAACGGCCGGGAGCTTACCCTTTGCGAGGAAAGAAACCTTGCAGAACTTGCAGCGGCTTTCCCTTATTCGTATGTTGCCATCGGCATTGACGAAAAGGAACTTAAAGAAAAAGAAGAGTATACAGTAAGAGCAGGCCTCGGGATCCTTGAGGTCAATACCGAAAAATGCGGCATTACCTTCTGTAAGGATATGGATTACTGCCCTGAGAAAAAGAATTACGGCATGTTCCTTGAAAAGGAAGATCCTTTCAAGATAACAAGAAAAGATCTTGAACCTATCTTTTCAAAGGCAAAGGCAGACGGGGCAAAGCTTACGGGAGATGCTATCGGGCGTATGTACCTAAGATACAGAAGAAACGGAAAGATAGTTTACGGTCTTACCATCGGTATACCGGCTGAATAAATGACAGTTATTGCGGCAGAGCAGATCTTGCTCTGCCGTTTTTTGGCCTTACCTGCAGGTTTGCTCAAATTTTAGCAGCTAAAATTTGTAGATTTTTATGAAAAAGTTTGTTAAAATATTGACATGTAAGTTACTTACAGGTTTATATTCGAAAATGGCAAAAGAATAAAATGCCAAAGGAGGAATAAATTTATGAAGAAATTGTTATCAATTCTTCTCGTAGCAGTAATGGTTCTTTCATTAGTTGCTTGCGGAAAGAAGGCTGACAATGGTTCAAACGAACCGACAGATGCCAGTGCTCAGACAGAAACAAACACTGACAACACAGCAAATACCGAAGATAAGACAGAGGAGCCTGCACCAGCAGAAGATCCTAATGCCAATATCAACGGTACATTCGAAGGAACTGCACAGGGAATGCAGGGACCTGTTACTGTACAGATCACTGTAGAGGCAGGCAAGATCACAGCTTGTGAAGTTACAGACAACCGTGAGACACCTGGTGTTGCAGCAGTTGCTCTTGAGAGACTTCCAAAGCTCATCGTTGAGCATCAGACAACAACACTTGACTCAGTTACAGGTGCTACACTTGCTTCAAACGCAATCAAGAACGCAGCTGCAAAAGCTTGCGAGGCTGCAGGTCTTGACAAAGAGACACTTAAGGCTAACGCATGGAGCGAGCCGGCAGGTCCTGATGAGACATGGGATGTTGACGTACTTGTAGTTGGTGGCGGCGGAGCAGGTTTCTCAGCAGCTATCACAGCAGCACAGAACGGTGCTAAGACAGTTCTCATCGAGAAGAGCTCATTCCTTGGTGGTAACACACAGATGGCCGGTGGTGCATACAACGCAGTAGATCCTGCTGCACAGGCTAACATGATCCTTACAAACGCTCAGAAGAACACTATGGATGGTTATCTTAAACTTACAGTTGACGATCCTGATCTTCATTTTGATCAGTTCCCTGAGTGGAAGGAAGTTCTTCTTCAGCTTCAGAAAGACATTAAAGAATTCTATGCTGCAAACGAAGGTAAAGAGGCAGGCAAGGATATGCCTGGTTTCGATTCTATCGCACTTCATATGTGGCATATTTACACCGGTGGTCTTCGTCAGATGACAGATGGCAGCTGGGTTGCTTCAAACATCGACCTTGCAAGAACACTTGCAGAGAACGCACTTGGTTCTTTCGAGTGGCTTGAGTCAATCGGAGTTAGCGCTCCAAGTGGTAGAAATGTTGAGAACGGACTTGGTACAGTACTTGGTGCTATGTGGCCAAGAACTCATAGCGTATCTTCAAGTACAACACTTATCGGACTTCTTAAGGATGCAGCTGATAAGGCAGGCGTTACAGTTTATACAGAGACAAGAGCAACAGATCTTGTTGTAGATGGCGACAAGGTTGTTGGTGCACTTGCTACAAAGGCTAACGGCACAAAGGTAACTATCAACACAACCAAGGGCGTTGTTCTTGCTTGTGGTGGTTACGGTGCAAACGCTCCTATGGTTAAGCAGTATGATAAGTATTGGGGCGATGCTCTTTCAGACAGAACTCTTACAACAAACGTTGGAACAAACACAGGTGACGGTGTTGTAATGGCACAGGCTGTCGGCGCTGCTACAACAGGCCTTCAGGTTTGCCAGATGATGCCTTCATCATCACCAATTAAGGGTACTATGACAGACGGTATCTGGGGCGATGCTTCAGCTCAGATCTGGATCGATGGTAATGGAAACCGTTTCGTAGACGAGTACGCAGAGCGTGACGTTCTTACTAAGGCTTCTCTTAACCTTGACGGTGGTATCTTCTACATTATCTGCGCAGGCTTTGCTCCTGGAGATGATGGAAAGCTTAAAGGTATGGATCCAAACGCAGGCGGAATGTTCGGTGCAAGCCTTATGGACATGGTTAACAACGGTCATGTTTGGTATGGTTCAACACTTGCAGAGCTCGTTGAGAATACAAAGACATCTGCAGGCGGAGCTAACCCTAACTTCACAGAGGAAGGCCTTAGAGCTACAATCGAGAAGTACAACGAGGCAGTTAGAACTCAGAATGATCCTGACTTCGGTAAGGAAGTTATTGCAGGTGAGATCGACCTCGAGGCTATCGAGAACGATCCTAACGTAGGTATCGTTATCACACCTAGAAAGGCTTCTATCCATCATACAATGGGTGGTGTTGTTATCAACACTGAGGCAGAAGTTCTTCGTGAGGACGGAAGCAAGATCAACGGCCTTTGGGCTGCAGGTGAGGTTTGCGGAGGCGTTCACGCAGGTAACAGACTTGGTGGAAACGCAGAGGCAGATATCTTCACATTTGGTCATATTGCAGGTACAAATGCTTCTAAGTAATTTGATTTCTATACCATTATATAGATAATCTCTAGAAAAGCCCCGGTCGGAAAAATTTCCGACCGGGGCTTTTTACATATGTACCTGGTACATATGTGAATTTTTTATCCGGGAAGTTTTACATCTACCGTAACGCCTTCCGTTTTTTCGTTGTTTCTTACGCTTATTCCGTACTCTTCGCCAAACATTATTTTAATACGCTGGCTTATATTTCTTATACCGTAGTGCTTTGAGGAGATCGCTGCTCCGGTAAGCTTTAAGGTTTCTGTGTTGATCTTAAGGAGCGTTTCATTTGGAATGCCTATTCCGTCATCTTTTACAGATATGACAACCGCTTCACCTTCGCGCCTTGCGGTAATATAGATGTTTCCGTGTTTGTCTTCCTTTTCCCTTATGCCGTGTATGATGGAGTTTTCAACAAGGGGCTGCAGGGTAATTGGAGGGATTGAAACTGTAAGTATATCAGGCGGAATGTCAACATTTAGCTTTATCTTGCCCTGAAATCTTAAGGCCTGAATATCAAAATACGAGGAAACAAGGGTCAGTTCTTCGGAAAGGGAATACAGTTCTTTTCCGTTGTTTAAACTGAGTTTGTAAAACTTTGAAAGCTTTGCGACTATCTCTTCAACAATCTCAGGCTGATTATCAAAGGCATAATAATCGATCATCTCAAGGGTGTTGTAAAGGAAATGAGGATTTATCTGTGCCTGCAGGGCTCTTAGGTCTGAGGATTTCTTGGCAACGCCAAGGATATAGTTTCGCTCAAGGTTATCTTTAAGTTCCATCTGAAGGTGATTTACGTTATCTGCAAGGTCTGTTATCTCATCCTGGTTTTTAAAGGATGGGATGAGAGAGGTTTCATCGCCTTCCCGCATTGCTTTTACGTGTCTGCTTATGGCCTGTATGCGCGCTGTCATGGAGGAAATATTAAGTACTGAGATTATTATTATAACCGCCCATGCAGCAAGTACAGAAAGCACTATAGGAAGGAAGCTTTTTACCTGAGTGAACATGTTAAAGGCGGCTTCAGGCATTGCGGTCACCACAAACCAGTCCGGCTTTTCAATGTGGGTGGCGTAGATCCAGTAATAGTCATTTCCAAGTTTTTGCTTGGTAAAGCCTTTCCCTGCGATAGCCCTAAGGTTTATATAGCCTTTGTAATCATCGCCTCCTGAGCCTTCCGCAAGCATCAGCATGTGCCAGTCGCTTGCATCTACTATACCGCAAAAGGATGCGGGGGAGATCATGCTGTTATTAAGCATGTCTTTAAGATATGCCACGTTGTAGTCAATCTTAAGTATTGAGTTGTATTTCCCGTAGTCTGAAAGATACACTACCTTTGTTACGTAGGAGATGGAGTTTTTAAATTCTGATGAGGTATCTACCCAGATACCTTTTCTACTTGAGCCTGTTACCTTTTCAAACCAGGGCTTTTCCTCTATCTGCGAAAGCTTATAAAAATAATTGTTGTCAATAAGGTAGTTTCTTAAGTCGGTCACATAAAAACTTATGGAGCTTATGTAATGAGCCTCGTTAAGGTTATCAACCAGCATGACTGCATTGCTTTTTTGATCAAGGTAAGGAGCGTTAAGGCCGGCACTTTCAGGCTCTTGTACAAGATATCTTATATTCGGGTCGCGCAGCATCAGTATGCTGTCCTGGTATATGGTGTTTGACTGTTCTGTAATGCTGTTTGTAAGAGAATCGACGGCTCCTGACAGGTTGTGCAGCGCCAGGTCTCTTGAGTAGGACCTTAGGACAACATTAAGGACGATGGCAAAAAATATAAGGGGCACCACCATGGCAACAAGGATAAGCAGGGTTTCTTTTGTACGGATACTCATTTTTCTAAGGGGTCTGTTAATTAAATCTTTCAGTTTATCCATTGGCGTTGCGCTCCTTATACTCAGAAGGCGCAATACCGAACTGCTCCTTGAATTTTGAAGAAAAATAATTTCCGTTTCTGTATCCTACCGCCACCGCTATCTCTCCAAGGCTTAAGGAAGAATCTGCAAGCAGTTCTTTTGCCTTTTTCATGCGGTAATCGGTAATGAAATTTTTAAGGTTCTGCCCCGTTACATCTTTAAAAAGGTGGGAAATATAGGTGCTTGAAAGGTTAAGGCACTGCACAAGCGATTCTGTTGAAAGATCGGGGTCCGCATAATTTGTCCTTATATACCTTACTATCTTATCTACCGTACTGTTTCCATAATAATCGCCCTCAATGTAGTTATAAAAGCTCTTTATCCCGTCGATGAGGAAATTTAGTATGTGGATAAGGAAAGATGAGGACATGACGTAATTTAATAGGTCGATCTCTGCCTGATATTCTGGCCAGATCGTTACCCCGTCTTTTTTTGAAAGCGTCAAAAGCTCGCTTACCATCCTGAAATAAAAATCCTTTACCTGAAGCACCGGCGTAGCCTCATGCTGCATTATTGACGAGGTTATGGTACGGATATTAAATATCATCTGATCTTTGCTTACGGAATATACCTCGCGGATGATGGCAGCAGGGTCTTTTTCCGAAAGGTCGTAGATCTTGTTGCTTATGTGATAATAAGAAATAAAGTCCGGTTCATGATAAAAAGCCATAGAGGCAGCGGATTCTGCCTCAAGGTAGGAGGCATGAAGCTTTTCTAGGGATGTTACGGCTCTTCCGACTCCCATATAAAAGTGACAATGCTCTTTGGTAAATTCCACAAGCAAAGCCTCGCAGTATCTGCTCATGTAATCACCGGGAAACTTTGAAAACAGTGCACATACAAGGGTCTCGCCGCGGATGGCGGTGCAGGCTGAAAGCTGAAGGGAATCTGCGGTATTTTCCATAAGTGCCTTTGCCTTGTCAAGACTTACGGTCTGGCCGTCGGTACGGCGAAGAAAACTTACGGTAAGAGCCACGCAGCTTCTGTAGGGCGCCTTATAGGCATCAAAATCATCTGCCACAAGAGCAAAAGTTTCGTCCGAGTAGTGAGTGGAAGATATGCTTCTTGCAATCTGTTCGCGCATACGGTAATATCTGTCACTTTCAAGATGCTTTAGCTCTTCTTTGGATCTTGTTATATTTTCAATGTTTTCCTTGGCTTCTTTTATGGCACCTGCCAGTTCTTCCATGTCGATAGGCTTTTCCACATAGTTGATGGCGTTAAGCCTTATGGCATTTTTAAGATATTTTTTGTCGGAATAACCACTGATAAAGATTATCTGCAGATGTTCGTTCTTTTCCCGAAGGGCCGTGGCAAGGTCTATCCCGTTAAGGCGGGGCATAACGATATCTGAGATAAGGATATCGGGCTGCCAGGACTCACACATTTCAAGGGCAAACCTGCCGTCTTCCGCGTATTTTACCTCGGCTATATCATAAGAACCAAGGTCGATCTTTCGCTCGATCCTCTTTGCGGATGTTATCTCATCATCCGCAATAAGTAACTTTAATTTCATACCATGATCTCCAAATTTCCCCGTTTTTACGTAAACGATTACGTCTATATAGATTTTACTCCATTTTCGTTTCTTATGGAATATTAAATCCTTTAAATCAACTACCATTTTTTGGTAGTAATAGCAATTTTTTGTAGATAGATACCTGTAAAAATTATCGTATTATAATAGTGCAGAACAGGATTACCGGTATCCATGCAAACTGTAATGTAAGGAGAGATATGATGCTTAGAAGAGAGAAAAAGGGATTTGCAAAGTTTTTATCGGATGTGGTGAAATTCCGATACTTGCTTTTAATGCTGATCCCTGCCGTAGTGTATGTAATACTTTTTGCATACCTTCCGATGACGGGAATTATAGTTGCATTTAAAAAATACAACTACAATCAGGGCATTTACAAAAGCCCCTGGGTCGGATTAAACAACTTCAAATTCTTATTCATCTCCAAAAAGCTGTGGCCGCTGACACGTAACACCCTTGGTTATAACCTGGCGTTTATCGTGTTTGGCATGTTTTTCCAGGTAAGCTTTGCAATAATCCTTAATGAGATAAGATGTAAGGTATTTAAAAAGACGGCTCAGTCCATTATGTTTTTGCCTTACTTTATTTCGTGGGTTGTTGTGGCTGCCATGGTCCAGGCCTTCTTTGGCTATGAGACCGGACTTGTAAGCAAGCTTATTGAAAATGCGGGAGGCACAAAGATCAACATAACCACGACCACGTGGATCTGGCCATTCCTTCTGGTGTTCTTAAATCTCTTTAAGGGTACCGGATACGGAACCGTAGTCTATCTTGCGGCAATAACCGGCATGGACCAGGAAATATATGAGGCGGCTGAAGTAGACGGAGCGAATGTATGGCAGCGTATAAAGTACATCACCATCCCGTTCCTTAAGCCTACAATGGCCACAATGTTTATGCTTGCACTGGGCGGAGTATTCAGAGGCGACTTTGGTCTGTTTTATCAGACGATCGGAAACAACGGACAGCTTCTTGAGGTGGCTGACGTTCTCGATCTTTTCATTTACAGAGTCATGATAAGCAACAACGACATCGGAATGAGCGCTGCTGCGGGGGTTTATCAGTCTATACTCTGCTTTGCCACTATCGTAACGGTTAACTCTATAATAAAGAGGGTTAATCCGGATTATACACTGTTTTAGAAAGGAGGGAAGACGAAAATGAGCAGCGTAACGCTTAAGGTTTCGGAAGGAAAAAAGAAAACCAAAACGCCTGCAGTTACAAAGCAAAGGAAGATCAGAAAGGTCGACGAAGACATAATGAATGCCATAGGCATCGTGATCCTTTCACTTGTGATGTTTATCTGCATTGTTCCTTTCTGGACCATAATAGTGAGTTCGTTTAGATCAGAGTCTTCGCTCCTTACTAAGGGGTACAGCATCCTCATAAAGGATTTTTCGCTGGAAGCGTATGAGATGGTCTTCCGTGACCCGAGCAAGATTCTCGGAGCATACAGAAATACCATTATGATAACCTGTATCGGTACGTTTTGTGCCGTATTTATGGCGACGATGACAGGATATGTGCTGCAGCGCCAGGATTTTCCGTGGAGAAACAAGATCTCATTTTTCTTTTTCTTCACAACACTTTTTTCAGGCGGACTCGTTCCAACCTATTTACTTAACACCAAGGTTTTCGGATTTAAGAATTCATACCTTGGAATGATCGTTCCCCTTATGTTTTCCGTCTGGAATATGATCATTTCAAAAACCTTTATGAGAAGCATTTCGTTTTCGCTTACCGAATCAGCGAAACTTGACGGGGCAAACGATATTTACATCTATTTTAAGATCATGTTTCCACTTAGCAAACCGCTTATCGCAACGCTTTGCCTTTTCTCGGCCCTTGCATACTGGAACGACTGGTACTTCTGTATGCTGTACGAGAGCAAGGAGCACATGTTTAACCTTCAGTATTTCCTTAATGAGATAATAAATTCCATTCAGGCGCTGAAGGTAATAGCTTCAAAGGGCGGCGATGTTTCGATGACGGGCATAACGCTTCCGCAGGAAACCATGAAAATGGCCATGACGGTTATAGCAACGGGACCTATAGTTTTGCTTTATCCGTTCGTACAAAAGTATTTTGTTAAGGGACTTACCATCGGTTCTGTAAAGGGCTGATGACTTGATGATATTTTTAATATCAGAGGAGGAAAAATATATGAAGCAAAGGTTAGTAGCATTATTATTAGTACTCACTATGATCTTTTCACTTACTGCCTGCGGTGGCAGCGCTAAAAATGAGATCGATGCAGCGCATGACAAGACTCCTTCAGGAGAAAACGGCGTCAGTGCCTCTGCCGACAACCCATGGGCTGGACTTGTAGATACTTCAAAAGAAGAGACAATGGTGGTTTACGTAATCGGCAATAAGCCAAATGACATGGACCTTGTTCTTGACAAGATCAATGAAAGACTTATGTCACTTATAAATACAAAGATAGAAATCAACTTTATCTCACTTGCCGACTGGACTACAAAGTATCCTCTTGTACTTACCGGCGGTGATGACATTGACTTAGTTTATACATCAGGCTGGACATCTTATACAGACGAGGCAAGAAAAGGCGCATTTTATGAGCTTACGGAAGATTTTATAAGCAAATATATGCCGCAGACCAAAGTCCGCGAGCCTGAGGCAGCATGGAAGCAGGCTCTTGTAGACGGCAAGAAGTTCGGTATCCCAAGAAGCTACACAGAAAATCAGTCTTACGGCGCATTCGTTATCAGAAAAGACATCATGGATAAATACGGGATCTCAGAGATCAAGAATTTTGACGACCTTGAGAAATTCCTCTTTGTCTGCGCTGAAAATGAGACAGACGGATACGGATACAACGCATTCCCGTCACTTCCTATGTTTGGTGAGCTTGTTGTTCCTCAGGAAAACATCTTTGCTGTAGCAAATAACCTTTACTGGGATGCAGACGATGCACCAAGTTCAGATAACCTTCAGTACCTTTACCTTATGGATGAGTATCACAACTATGTACTCCGTATGAGAGACTGGGCAAAGAAGGGCGTATGGCCATCAAGTGCCATTTCAAGCACAACACATACCACAGACCAGTGGAATGAAGGAAAGAGCTTTATAAACGGCGCAAGACTTGAGGAAGCTGCACCTATGAAGGAAGCAGTTGCTTCAAAGGGCTATGAGGCTATATTTGTAAATCTTATGCCTGAAGGAACCTACACAAGACTTTCAAACTACAGCGGCGATATGATGGCTATTTCAGCATTCTCAAAGAACCCTGAGAGGGCAGCAGTTGTACTTGATATCCTTAAATTTGACCGTGACACAGAGCTTATGTGCCAGGGCGGTATCGAAGGAAAGCACTACATCATCAATGACGACGGAACAAGAAGCAACGGTCCTGATTCAGACAATTACGCATGGAGCTGCTGGGCATGGGGACTTCGTGATGTTGATACATTCCTTCAGCTTAAGGTAAGCGATGATATTACCCAGGTTGCAAAAGAGTATGCAGCAAATCAGATGCCTGATGATATGTGGATCTTTGACGGATTTAAGACAGATGACAGCAAGTATGAGGCAGAGATCGCCATTATCAACGCTATTGTAAATGAGTATCAGTATTCCTTCGATCTTGGTGTTTACGGAGACGATACAGAAGCTAAATATCAGGAATTTGTAGGCCGTCTTAAAGAAGCAGGACTTGATGAGGTACTTGCAGAATGGAAGAGACAAGCTAAGGAGTACACAGGTAAATAAATATTAACGGAGGGATTAAGAGGCTATGGCTGAAGAAACGAAAAAACCTGTTGATGCGCCTGCCCCGTTTGAAGGTGCATCGCAGTACAGAGTTCCTTACTCCAGAGAACTTGAGGGGAAGAATTTCGACCTTGTTTTTGACGACGGATTTGAAATGACAGTCATTTTCCCGGGTAGGGACAAGATAATGTTTAATGAGAACGGCGGAACTTTTGTGGTTAAACCATGTCATGTTCTTAAAGCAGAAGATACTGTGTATTTTCTCATGGTTGACAGACGTGACACAAAGCCAAGATCCGGTTTTATTCTCATAATCGACACAAAAGAAGGCCTTGTAACCGGCAACTTTATGCTGCAGGGAGCAAGAGCCGAAAAACCAGCTCTTGTAACAAGGGTCGTAAGATTTGGTGCCATCAGGGAAGGGGACAAACCCCTTCCTAAAGAGAGGCACGGATATACCGAAGACCTTGTTGGAAGAAAGATTGAGTGGCAGTATAATCCGAGTTTTAAGATCACACACATTTACCTTGAAAAGAACGGCTACTGCTTTGCCATAACCGATGAGTTACGCGCAGAGATAGCAGCAAGACGTGCAGAACAGGGACGGAGCGACGAGCCTATCAATCCTATAAAAGAGCCTTGCATCTTCCTTAAGATCCGCAAAAATCTTTATGTATTTTCATGGATCGAAGAGGTAAGCGGCAGCGGCACGCAAGGGTTCGCACTTATCAACACCGACAGACTCACAGATGTGGGAGCTTTCTTTGGAAACAACCCTAAGGGTGAGCCTGAAGGATATATGTTCTGCGCCTACGGCAAGTGGGTAAAAGATCGTCTCCCTGAAGAAGACTTCTTTGCAGAGCAGAAAGGGGGAGAAAAAGCATGAAGATAGGTGTTATCGGAGCTACCGGAAAACAGGGCAGCCTTATCCTTGATGAGGCTATCCGAAGAGGACATGAAGTAACTGCCATAGTCCGCAACAAATTCAAGGTTAAGAACAATAAAGCAAAGATCCTTGTAAAAGATGTATTTGCTCTTACTGAAGAGGACCTTAAGGATTTTGACGTTGTGGTTGATGCTTTTGGTACTCCTTTTGGCCAGGGCGTTGAATATCAGCACCAGACTTCTATGATGAGCATCATCAACGCCATGAAGAATCTTCCGAATGTAAGACTGCTTGTGGTAGGCGGCGCAGCGAGCCTCTTTACTGATGAGACCTTAGAGCACAGAGTGCTTGAAAGCATTCCTGATGCGTGGAAGGCTGTTCCTTCAAATATGTTTGAGGCTTATCAGAACCTTAGAAAGAGTAATCTTAACTGGACCTATTTTTCTCCTGCAGGCACCTTTGATCCAAAGGGCGCAAAGACAGGAAAATATAAGCTTGGCACGGATTATGTCATTAAAAATGACGCGGGCGAAAGCTACATAAGCTACGAAGACTATGCCATAGCTATGGTGGATGAGATCGAAAACAAGCAGTTTGTGGGAAGAAGGTTTACCGCTGTAAGCGAAAAAGTGGCAGAAGGTCAGCCTGCTGCAACTGTGGCGCAAGGCGATGAGAAGTTCCCTGAGGTTAAGTTTGAAGGTCTTTCACAGTACAGACCTCCTTTTGTATACGAGCTTGCAGGAAAGAGTTTCTACATTATCATGGATGAAGGCGAAGAAGGCGTACTTACATTTAATACCGGCGAAACCCTTACCTGGGCGCCGATAGGCGGAGCACCTTCATACCTTCAGCATTATGAGTGCCTTAAGGTTGAAGAAGACATCTATATGGTTAATTATGAGGTGGAAGGTGCTGTGCCAAGAAGAGGCATTACCATAATCCTTGACCTTGAACATAACCTTCTTACCGTAGTAAAGGCTTACCAGGGCGTAAGCAAGAGATTCCCTGACCTTGTAACAAACGATATACAGTTTGGTGCCATAAAGGTTGACGGTCAGGAACTTCCTCTTAAGCGCCACGGCTTTACAAGCGACCTTGTGGGAAAACGTATCGCATGGACTTATTTCCCCGGCATGACCGTAACTCACGTTTACTTTGATGCAAACTATATAAGAGTCCCTGTATCAAAAGGCGAGCCAAGGAATCCGATGGAAAGAGCCTTCCGCGAATTCCCGTATGATGAGCGTGCTTATTATGTAAAGATCAGCGATCATGTTTATATGGTTTCATTCCTTGAGAGCCATCTTACATACCGCGGCAAGATCGGAAATAACATGCTTGTTCTTATGAATACGGACAGGCTTCACGATGTGGGCAGATCCTTTGGCCTTGGAGGCGAAGGAAAGACTGAAAACTACTGCTTTACAGCTATCGGAACATGGAAAGAACATGATGGCTACACAGAAGGCCTGCCAAGCAAGTACAGAATTTAGTTGATACTCCGGGTTAAGGGGGCTATGGCCCCCTTCCCCGCATTTATATTTTTGAAAACAGGATTGGAGAGATTAAGAATGGATAGAGTATATGATTATCTTAAGAAAGCAAAAACTTTCTATATAGCTACAGTAGAGGGGGATCAGCCAAGAGTTCGTCCTTTTGGCGCCATCTGCAGATTTGAAGGAAAGCTTTACATTATCACAAACAACAAGAAAAAAGTCTACGACCAGATCATGAAAAACCCTAAGGTAGAGCTTTCAGGTATGGACGGCGGCACATGGATAAGAGTGGCAGGTACCCTTAAGCTTGACGAACGCCGCGAGGCAAAAGAAGCCATGCTCGCAGAAAATCCGTCTCTTAGCGGTATGTATTCCGTAGACGATGGCATAATGGCAGTATTTTACTTTGAAAACGGCACCGCAGATTTCTGCAGTTTCACAGGTGCTCCTGAGACGGTGAAATTCTAATTTTTTTACATATGTACCAGGTACCTGTGTAAATTTTTTACATATGTACCTGGTACATATGTCATGTTAATTTGCTAACTGACATTTCATTACTATATAAAGACTCCTTTTTCTAAATCAGTAAAAGCGTGCAGGACCGTGTTCTTTATGCGTAAGGCAGTTGAATGCGGTCCTGTGCGCTTTTGCTGTTTTTTTGGCTTTAGACGCACCCTTTTTATCACTTTACGAAAACAGTTTCGCTAAAATTAGCGATATTTTTGTGCAATACTTCTTCTAAAAGGTCCAAAAACGTTAAAATGAGAACAAAAATGCTACAAACTATACAAAATGATGAAAATAACTCAATCAACGCTTGCATATTTGTGCAGTATGCCTTATACTAAACCTACGAAAAAACTTTCGAGAAAGTTGCGCATAAAGGATGTTATCTTAAGCATTTCACGACAAAATATGACAACTAAAAAGGAGCGGGGATAATGAGTAAGAACCAAACGGCCGTAAAAAGAAAAACGCGGCTGTCATTAGGGATTATCTGGAGACAACGATATCTTCTTGCCATGTCGATACCGTTTGTTATCTGGCTTATCATTTTTAAGTATATCCCATTATGGGGATGGACTATGGCTTTTCAGGACGTTAAGCCTGCTACATTTAAAAAGCCTATATTTGAAAGAGAATTTGTAGGTTTTGGGAATTTTATAAAAGCGTTTAAAGACAGACTTTTTACGCAGACCATGATAAACACCATCGGTGTTTCCATCATAGGTATAGCTATCGGAACCCTTGCGGCAATTGTTTTTGCTGTGATGTTAAACGAGATGAAGTTCCTTAAGTTTAAGAAAGTCACACAGACAATTTCCTATCTGCCGCACTTTGTATCCTGGGTTATCATCGCCAGCATTGCAAAGAACGTATTTAACGACGGCGGCGTTGTAGATTCACTTTTTAATACGAATTTACACCTTATGAGTACCAATTCTGTACTTATCTGGTTTGTTATAGTTTTTATTGATGTATGGAAAGAGGTTGGCTGGAACGCCATAATCTATCTTTCTGCTATGGCCGGCATAGATCCGGGACTTTATGAGGCTGCTGAGATAGACGGAGCCAATCGTTTCCAGAGGATCTGGCATATTACACTTCCGGGTATCCGTCCTACCATTATCGTGCTGCTTATCATGAGCATAGGCGGTGCCCTTAACGTAGGAATGGAACGTCAGATGCTGTTATCAAATCCTCTTATTGAAGATCACACCATGGTTCTTTCCTGGTTTTCTTATAAACGAGGCATAGGAAACAGTGACTACGGTCTTGGTACTGCTATTGGTGTATTCCAGTCGGCAGTTGGAATAACACTTCTTTTGATTGCCAATAAAATAGCCGGTCTTCTCGGCGAAGACAGACTGATCTAAAGGAGTGCGTTATGAAGAAAAAAGTTTCAACTGTTGATTATATACTGGTTTTGGTGTTTGCGGTAGTGATCGTCATAACACTTTATCCGTTTTTAAATGTTCTTGCAATATCATTTAACGATGCGACGGATACAATAAAGAACATTAACTTTGTAATTCCGAGAATGTTTACACTTTCCAATTACAAGTATGTATTTAAAGATTCAGACTTTGTAATGCCTTTTGTAACATCTGTTTCAAGAACGCTTATCGGAACACTTGTGGGAGTATTTACCACATCTATGCTGGCATATACTCTTAGCCGTAAAGATTTTGTGTTTCACAAGCTTTTTACAGTGCTTTTCGTAATAACCATGTATGTGGGAGGAGGTCTTATTCCTGACTACCTTCTTATCATGAGAACATTAAAGCTTGGAAATAATTTCCTTGTTTATATAATTCCCGGAATGATCTGGGTATATAACATGATCCTTGTAAGATCTTTTATTGACGGTCTTCCTTTTGCACTGCAGGAGGCTGCAAAGATTGACGGAGCCAACGATTTCCAGATCTGGTACAAGATCGTGCTGCCGCTTTGTACACCGGTTATAGCCACTATAGCTCTTTATTATGCAGTAGGACAGTGGAATTCTTTTATGGATACATATCTGTATGCTCAAAAGCTTCCGACCTTACAGTATAAGATGTACGAGATAATGAATCAGGCCACCATGAAGCTTGATATTCACGGTTCTTCAAAGGTTACGACTGCGGTAACTCCGATGTCGATCCGTATGGCGGTAACTGTCGTGGCTACGGTCCCTATTGTTATCGTATATCCTTTCCTGCAAAAATACTTTATCGGCGGTATGACACTCGGTTCTGTAAAAGACTGACGTTCTGCTTTCGGGGGTGTATTTAAATAAGTTCCAAACCGGCATAGCCGGAAAAAAATATAAAGGAGAAAAAAACATGAAAAAAAGAATTTTGTCCTGTATCTTAGCGGGGATCATTGCAGTTTGCGCACTTGCAGGCTGCGGTTCTAAGAATTCAGGAACAAGCGGAGAAGGCACAGGGAATAAGCCTGCTTCAAACACAGAGGTAAAAGATAATACGGAAGCGGCAGATGACAATGCGCCTGTAACTTTTACTTACTACAACGCAGACGGTAAGAATGCAAACTGGGACAACCCTGTAGCAAAAGCCATCACTGATGCAACAGGCGTTAGTCTTGAGATCTCTTATCCGGTTTCTTCACAGGGTGAGCCTAAGGAAGATGTGGCTCTTATGATCGCAAGCGATGAGTTTCCTGACATGATCTATGCAAAAGGAAGCGCAACCGATCTTTATGAAGCCGGTGCTTACATTGATATGACAGACCTTATCGAGCAGTATGGTCCAAATATCAAGAAGATGTACGGAGACGAGCTTGAGAAGTTAAAATGGGGTGAGGGAGACGACGGAATCTACCAGCTTTCTTATGCGGGTGTTCGTGAGCAGGACCTTACAACAGACGGTACAGCACAGATCCAGTGGGCTGTAATTAAAGAGAACGGATACAAGTATCCTACAACTCTTGACGAGTTTGAAAAAGCCATCAAAGATTATCTTGCAAAGCATCCAAAGACTGCTGACGGTCAGGATATGATCGGTATCACCATGAGCGCATCAGACTGGCACTGGATGATAACACTGGGCAACCCTGCAGGCTTTATTGCAGATGCTGCACCTGATAACGGACAGTGGCTCATTGATGACAAGTACAATGTTACATATAAGCATGTCAGCGAAGACGAGAAGACATATTTTAAATGGCTTAACAGAATGTACAACGAAGGCATCCTTGATCCAAACTTTGCTACACAGACAGATGATGACTATATTGCAAAGGTTTCAAGCGGACGTGTAGTTGCCATCACAGATGCAGACTGGCACTATAATCAGTGTAATCAGGCTCTTATTCAGGATGGCAAGATGGAAAGCACATTCTGCGGCCTTCCTCTCGTGCTTGACAGCAGCAAGAAGTGTACTTCACTTTTATACCAGGGCTTAAAGGTCGGCTGGGGTGTCGGCATAACAAAGAGCTGTAAAGATCCTGTTCGTGCCATTAAATTCCTTGACTGGATCTGTTCAGATGAAGGACAGCTTCTTTACCACTGGGGCGTTAAAGATGTAAACTACTTCGTTGATGAAAACGGTATGCCTTATCGCACCGACGAGGAGGTTAAGAAGACTCAGTCTGACCCTGACTACTCAAAGAATACCGGTATCGATAACTATACAGGCTTCCCTATTTACGGAGCAGGTTCATATTCAGAGGATGGTATTCCTTACACACCTAACACCAAAGAGTCTGTAAAGAAGAACTACAATGAGGAAGAGGTAGCAGCATGCAAGGCATGGGGCGTTGATATGCTTACCGATATCTTCCCTCAGGCAAGCGAGTTCCCTCTTCTTCCATACTCAGCACTTTGGGCATACCAGAAGCCGCAGGAGCTTGCCAACATGGAAAATATCCTTAACGAGATCGCATGGCCTGCACTTGTTAAGTGTGTAACCGGTTCAGAAAGCGACTTTGAGGCAAACTGGAAGACAATGGTTGATGATCTTAATGCAAACGGTCTTGATGATGCAAACAAGGCTATGACAGAGTTCCTTGCAGGAAAGATCATTGAAAAATAATCATATAATAAAATGACATGCGGGCAGGTTTGGGGCTTTGGCCTAATTCCTGCCTGCATTTTTTTTAGGAGGAGTATCGGCATGACATGTATTAATGACAAGACAAGTCCTTTCTGGGATAACTCATTAACAGAAGATGAGCGACTTGACTGGCTGCTGTCACATATGACCATAGAAGAAAAGCTCGGAGCGCTTTCAAGTACCGGTGCAGACATAGAGCGACTCGGAATACCAAAGCTTTCTGTCGGCGGCGAAGCAGCCCACGGCGTTGAGGGAAGAAATGACCAGAATGAGCTTGGCAGACCTGATATAAGCACTTCTTTTCCTCAGCCTATCGGTATGAGTGCCACCTGGGATGTGGAACTTGTTAAAGAGGCCGGAAAAGTAACAGGCACAGAAGCCAGGGTTATATATCACAGGCATCCGGACCGCGGACTTTCAAGATGGGCACCTACCGTAGATCTTGAGAGAGATCCCAGATGGGGCCGCACCGAGGAGGGTTACGGAGAGGATCCTGTTCTTACGGGGAAGATGGCTTCTGCCTATGTACGCGGTATGCGCGGAGAAGACCCTTACTATATAAGGTGCGCTTCAACCCTTAAGCATTTTTATGGAAACAACACAGAGGACGGTCGCGGCTTTAAAAATGTTTCCATCGATCCACGTAACAAAGAAGAACTTTATCTTGAGCCATTCCGCAGGGTTATCATTGAAGGCGGGGCAACCGGGGTTATGACTGCTTATAATAAGATAAACGGAATCCCGGGGATTTTAAATCATGAGGTCAGGGATATATTAAAGAAGAGATACGGCCTTATGCATGTTGTTGGAGACGGAGGCGCTTTGGGGCTTGTAAACTACAAGCATCATTATTTCGGTACTAACGGGGAAAGTATATCTGAGGCATTAAAGGCAGGAGTTGACGGAATGTCGGATGCCCCTGATATCGTAAGAAATGCCGCGGTGCAGGCTTATGTGCTGGGACTTTTGACAGAGGAAATGATGGATGAGGCTTTAAGAAACACATACAGATTAAAGCTTCGTCTTGGTGTTTATGATAAAACGCCGGCTAATCCGTATGATAATGTAAGCGAAGAAGATCTTGATACAAAGGCTTCAAGGGCGCTTGCAAGAAAACTTACGGAAGAGAGCGTTGTGCTTTTACAAAATAAAGAAAGACTTCCACTTTCTGAAAAAGATATGGAAGACACTGTTCTTATAGGGCCTCTTGCTGATGCGTGGTATCAGGACTGGTACGGGGGAGAGCCGCCTTATAAAAAAACGCTGCGTGACGGCATCCGGGATGTTACGGGCAGGAAGCTTCCTGTTTGCGAAGGGTATGATACCGTAAATCTTTTCCTGGACGGTAAGGCGGTAAAGGTTGATACTGATGGAACTTTAAAGGCAACGGAGGATAAAGAAGGGGACGAATTTGTCCGTATGGACTGGGGAGAAGGCCGTATCACATACAGACATGTATCAACAGGAAAGTTCTTAAACTGCAGGTTGGACCAGAAAAAACCTGAAGAAGCAGGAATCATCGCCTGCGAAAAGGATGCTCCTTTTGACTGGTTTGTAATGGAGATCTTTTATGAGGAAAAAGAGGACGGCAAGGTTTATCTTGCAAACCGTTTCCGCAAAAAAGTAACAGTTACGGAAAGCGGACTTGTAAGAGCGATAGTTTCTCCTAATATCAAAGAGGCTCCTTCTGCTTTAGAGATAAAGACAATAAACAGCGGTATAAACAGCGCCATAGAGGCGGCAAAAAGCCATGCTCATACCATTCTTGCTCTCGGGTGCTGCTCTATGATAGGAGCAAAGGAGGAGATAGACAGAAAGTCTATAGCTCTTCCGCCTGCGCAGCAGCAGCTTCTTGAAAAGGTACTTGAGGCTTCCGACGATGTGGTAGTTGTTTTGCTATCTAATTATCCGTATGCCATGAAGGGAGCCGAGAAAAAAGCAAAAGCAGTGCTTTGGTGCGCGACCGGTTCTCAGGATATGGGCAGTGGACTTGCAGATGTTCTGCTTGGAAAAGAAGCGCCGGCAGGGCGTCTTAACATGACCTGGTATCACTCGGATGAGGATCTGCCTGATATAGATGATTATGATATTATAAGAGGCGGACGTACATACAGATATTTTGAGGGCGAGGCTGACTATCCTTTTGGATACGGATTGACCCTTGCGGCTTTCAGGTATGAAAATCTTAAAGTGTCTTTAAAAGACGAGGCAACGATCCTTGCAACTTTTGACATTACAAATGACGGAAATATAAAGAGCGATGAAGTGGTACAGCTTTACGGTATCCCGCCAAAGTCAAGAGTTAAAAAACCGTTAAAACAGCTTCTGGCATTTAAACGTGTGCACGGAGTAAAGCCAGGGGAGACAAGACAGATAGCCTTGGAAGTTAATGTGACGGATCTGTTTTTTTATGATACTATCAGCGCCACAAGAATGGTAGAAGAGGGTGATTATACCTTTTTTGCCGGCAGGTCAAGTGCAGACAGAGCGCTTTCTTGCGAGCTTTTTGTACCGGGAAACAAACCCGGAAGCCGCAATACAAATGAGCGTATTAAAGCAGATCACTTTGATGATGCTGCAGGTATAGAGCTTTGTGAGGGTTCCTTTGGCTATACGGCGGTATCTGCAAAGGGCGGCGACAAGGCTGTTATAACCTTTAGGGACTGTGCTGTGGATAAAGATGCAGACAGGATCATCCTGGGCTTTAAGAGCGATAAAGGGTGTAAACTTGAGGTGTTTATTGACGGAAAAGAGGCAGCAGTTTTTGAAGGAGATACAAGAACGTATGAAGCTGAAGCTAAATTCAGGGAAAATTCCTTAAGAGAAGGAACTCCTATGCCTGCAAGCTGGCCGGCCGTAAATATCGAATGGGAATCTCCTCTTAAGTCTCTTCCTGAGGCAAAAAAGGGTAAAACCACCGTGGAGTTTAGAATTACCGGAGATGTAAGGCTTAATTACTGGATGTTTGCCAAATAATAATATAGCACAACACAAAAAAACAAACTCTGCTTTCGGGCATACCGAAGGCGGAGTTTATTTTTTACATTTAAATTTTTCAAACATAATTATTTTTGATTTTACGAAAAATTATCAATACAAGATAACTAACTGTGGACTTTCATATAAGTATTTGCTATAATATGATATAAGGTACAGCAAAAACAGTAAAAAAACGGAGGATTCTTTTATGAATGACAAGAAAAAAGGTACCATAGCAGGGCAGCTCAGGCTGTTTTCTAACTTTTCCATCCGCACATTTTTGATAAATGCGGTTTTGATGCTTGTATTTTTGCTTATAATCGGACTTAATTTTCATAGCTTTTATAATGTGGAATATGTAACTGATAAATATCAGATGGAGATAAGAAAAGATGTCCAGACCATAAATAAGAGACTTCTTTTTGCCCTTGCTTCAAATGATGCAAGTATAACGGCCTCCCAAAAGGAAGACCTTGAGAAAAGATTTGACAAGATAAGCGGCTATTTCAGCGTTATTTCTAAAAACCTTAATAATGAGGCTCTTGGAAATGAGCTTACAAAGGACTGGAACGCGGTAAGAGATGCTTCTTTTGAGATGCTTGCCCTTGTAGATAAGGGAGATGTGAGCGGTGCTCTTGCGTACTACAACTCCACCCTTAATGATGTTTCAGAGACCCTTGCAGACGCCCTTGACAATACCGGCACTCTTGCAGAAGCAGAGGCAAAGAAAAGATACAACACAATTAACCTTATAACACTCCTTGCGGTTCTTGCTCTTTGTGCTTCCTTTGCGGTTATAGTGGTAATTAACAGAAAGAAGACAAAAGCACTTGTAACAGGAATAGAGGAAGATCTTCAGATCCTTATTGATGCTTCTGAAGAGATTGCAAAAGGTAATGTTCATGTAGATATTGATTATCATGAAGATAACGAGATCGGAAAAGTGGCAGACAGACTTCGCGAGGCCGTTGATTCAATCGCTTCCTATATTGATGAGATCAGCGATATCATGGCTACAATGGCAAGTGGCAAGTTTAACGTAAGCTTTAAAAAAGATTTTGCAGGAGACTATAAAGATATCCAGACAGCCATCGATAGCTTTACAGTAGAGATCTCCCAGTCTATGAAAGAGATCATGCAGGTTTCAAAAATGGTTTCAGACGGAGCCGTACAGCTTGCAGATGCCGGACAGAGCCTTGCAGATACAGTTACAAGCCAGGCTAATATCGTTGACGAGCTTTCCGTAAATGTAAATAAGATAACAAACGAGATCTCAGGAAATGCCGGAAAAGCAGAGAATATCTCAAGAGAGACCGGAGTTGTGGCGGATGATATCGTAGCGGGCAACAGAAAGATGCAGGATGTGGTTAAGGCCATGAATGCCATCTCAGAGTCAAGCCAGGAGATCGCAAAGATCATCGATACCATTAATTCCATCGCAAGCCAGACAAACCTTCTTTCACTTAATGCGTCCATCGAGGCGGCAAGAGCAGGCGAAGCAGGTAAGGGTTTTGCGGTTGTTGCTTCCGAGGTTTCACAGCTTGCAGGGCAGACTGCAGAGGCTGCAAAGAATACTTCAGACCTTATCGGAACCTCTCTTCGTAATGTGGAGGCAGGTATTTCCGTGGCAGGAGAGACTGCAGATGAACTTGAGAAGATGGTAGGACAGGTTCAGGGTATCGCAGGCAAGGTTAAGACCATAGCCGAAGATTCAACAACCCAGGCAGCAGCTGTAAAGGGTATGAGCGGAGATATCGGACAGATAGCAAATGCGGGTCAGAACAATGCGGCTACTTCAGAAGAGTCCCTTGCTCTTAGCTATGAGATGAGCGATCATGCCAAGTACCTTAAGGAACTTGTTGATAAGTTTGAGTTAAGATAACCACCTTATTTATAACACATTGCTATAACCTCCGGAATCGGTAACAGTTTCCGGGGGTTATTTGCATCAAATGAGCACATTGTTACGAAAATTTCGTATAAATTTGCTAAAATTATAAATATGTGACTTTATACACAAGAAACTTACCTTTTACTCAAAGTTGTTAATTTTCCGGATTGCAATGTGCTATAATGCATGTTTGGGAAATTATATTATGAATGGGGAAAGTGATTTTATGTTTAATTATACATCAGATCTTATTTTCAGACCCAAAAGAACGCTTCTTTATGTAGAAGCAGGGGATAATGATGCGCTTCTTGGAAGCCTCATGGACGGAGAACTTCCGGAGGCTTTTGTGCCATACAATTTTGACTACGGAGTTTATGATTATGCAGGAATGTTTTTTACGGGGGAAGAGAAAAAAGAAAACATTTCGGTAGGTATAGAACTCTTTGAAAGCAGGGAATACGAACTTAAGGAAGGCATGAAAGTAATAAGGCTTCCTGAAAGCGAGATGCTTAAAGTAGAGGTAGACAGAGCACAGATCACTTCTATAAGCGGTATTCTTGACTTTATCAATATGGCAAGAAAGGCAAAGCCGGTTCTTGAGAGAAATTATTCATTTGCAGAAGGCATGAGCTCGGAGATCTTCTTTGATGAAAAGAAGGTCAGGGTCTTTATACCTATTATTTCCGAATACAACGAGATCACCATAGATAAGAGCAATTATGAGAATTTTTCAAAAGAAGAGCTTTTTAACGCAGCCTATATTGACAAGGTAACAGGGCTTTATACCTGGAACTGGCTTAGCAACAGATTCAGAAAGAACCTTCTTAATAAGGAGGGGATAAAGCGATTTTGCTTTGTACATTTTGATATCAAAGATTTTAAGACAATTAACCGTGAGTTTACTCCTTACGAGGGCAATATGCTCCTTTGCCGCATTGCTGATACCATAAAGATCAACCCTAATGTCTACTATATAGTAAGATGCTATGAAGATAACTTTGCAATGATAATAAAGGATATGCCTGATGAGGAGCTTAATAACTTCCTTGTAAATCTTTTTGCGGGCCTTTCCGTATTTGAGATAAGCGAAAGGTTCCCTGTATATTACAGGGTTGGCGTTGTCAGAAGCAGAGACGCGCTTAATGCCGGCGTTAAGGCCATGGGTATGGCAAAACTTGCCCAGAAGATCGGCAAGAAGATAAATGAGACAGAGATAAACTATTACTCGTCAGACCTTCAAAAGAACTATCTTTGGGGGCATCATATAAGGCTTTACATTGATACAGCCATAGCAAATGACGAATTTCTTATTTACTATCAGCCAAAGGTTTCCATAAAGACCGAGCAGATAGTGGGCGCAGAGGCTCTTGTGCGTTGGAATTATAAAAGAAGCGAGATAATCTTCCCTGACTCCTTCATTCCTTACTTTGAAAGGGATAATTCCATAGCAAAGCTTTCTGATGTGGTACTTGTAAAGGTGTGCGAGTATATGGCGAAACTCAAAGAACAGGGCATACCTCTTATACCTGTATCTGTCAATATTTCAAGAAAGCTTATGACTCAGGCATACCTTGCAGACCATCTTGAAGACATAGTGGATGAATACGGCATTGAACATAAATATATAGAGTTTGAACTTACTGAAAGCGCCACCTATGAAAAGAGTGATTATCTATTACGTGTCATAAGGCAGCTTAAGCAAAAGGGTTTCCTTATTTCCATGGATGATTTTGGAACCGGATATTCCTCTTTTGGGCTTCTTATGAACATGCAGATCGATACTCTTAAGATCGACAAGATGTTTGTAAACCACATTGCCGAAAACAACAGGCGTGAGCGTGAGTACATAATCGTTAAGCACTTTATCGCCATGAGTAAAGAACTTGGTTTTACCTGCCTTGCGGAAGGTGCGGAAGAAAAAGAACAGATAGAAGAGCTTGGACGCCTCGGGTGCGACCTTGTACAGGGATACTATTACTCAAAGCCTGTTCCTGAAGACGAGTTTATAAAGAAGCTTAAAAATTAAAAGAAGATTAATAAAGGGCCTTCCCCGTTGAAGGCTCTTTTTTGTTGTGTTATACTCTCGAATAAGAAAGGGAGGTAGTGGAAATGGATTTTAACAACAATAACACTTATACCTACAAAGAGCCTAAAGGGCCCAAAATGAAGATCAACAAAGACAAGGCAAAAAAAGGGATAATGCTTGTGGTTGCAGCATTTATCATTGCCGTGCTTGGTTTTAATTCATTCTTCACCATTAAAGAGCAGGAGCAGGCAGTGGTTACCACCTTTGGAGTTCCAAAGGCAGTTACAGACCCGGGCCTTCATTTTAAGATCCCGTTTGTACAGGGAGTAAGAAAGGTCGATACCACCATTAAGGGTATCAAGATCGGATACAACGATTATAACGAGAGTATCGAAGATGAATCTCTTATGATCACTTCAGATTTTAACTTTATCAATGTGGATTTCTTCCTTGAATACAAGGTAACAGATCCCGTTAAGAAGCTTTATGCTTCAAAAGAGCCTGAATTTATAATAAAGACCATCGCGCAGAGCTGTATAAGAAACGTAGTTGGAAGCTATGATGTAGACAGCGTTCTTACCACAGGAAAGGGCGAGATCCAGTCCGTTATCAAAGAGCGCATCATGAAAAGGCTTGAAGAAGAGGACATAGGTCTTTACCTTGTAAATATCACTATTCAGGACTCCGAGCCACCTACCGCAGAAGTACTTGAAGCGTTTACGGCAGTTGAAGCCGCAAAGCAGGGCAAGGAAACATCCATAAACAACGCAAACAAGTACAGAAACGAGAAATTACCTGAATCCCAGGCTAAGGTTGATAAGATCATGCAGGAAGCAGAAAGTAAGAAGCAGGAGCGTATCAACGAGGCAGAAGGTCAGGTTTCAAGATTTAACTCCATGTACGAAGAGTACAAGAAATATCCT
>JAEEOQ010000133.1 GCA_016284355.1 Lachnospiraceae bacterium | reverse complement strand
TATATCAAAAAAGGCGAGTCACCGCAAATATCTGAGTTAAGCAAGAATGAGTATTTGCATCTTAAATCAATTGGTAGAATGACAGCAGAAGAAGAGCTCACTATGGATGACGAGGAATGGAAGTGAGCCGTTTTAGTGGGAAAACTTATAAAACAGTAAATATATAGTTGTGTTATTACCGTTCGGTTCACCGGGCGGTATTTTTTTGGAGGTTTTTATGGCAGCAACAAGACTGATCTCACTACATGTGAATAAGGGCAAGACAATCGCAAAGTGCCTGGCGGACAGGACCGACTATTCGGAGAATGAGAAAAAGACCGAGAACGGCAAATACATCAGCTCTTACGAATGGGATCCGAAGAGCTGCGACCAGGAGTTTCTTCTTGCCAAAAGAGAATATCTGCACATTTACGGCTTTAACTACAAGCGGAATGTCATCGCTTATCAGATCCGGCAATCCTTCAAGCCCGGCGAAGTCACGCCTGACGAGGCAAACAGGATCGGATACGAAACGGCGATGCGATGGACGAAGGGCAACCATGCTTTTATAGTTGCCACGCACATAGACCGGGCGCACATTCACAACCACATAATCTATAATTCCACGAATCTTTCCTGCGACGGAAAATGGCGCGACTTCCTGCGCTCCGGCAAGGCGCTGCAGAAGGTGAGCGACCTTGTCTGCATTGAGCACGGCCTGTCCGTTATCGATCCGAGGCCTTACGGCGAAAGAACGAAGTATCGCAATGCGGCATTTACGGGAAGCATCAGAGATGTGCTGCGGGCGGATATCGAAGATTTGCTCGGAAGCGGCATAAAGAACTTTTCGGAACTTCTGGACGGCCTCTCTGCAAAAGGCTACGAGATCAAGCACGGCAAGCAGCTTTCTTTTCGCAAGGAAGGCGGCAAACGGTTCCTTAGGCTCGATACTCTCGGGACGGAATACAGCGAAGCTAACCTTAAGCGCAGGATCCTCGGGGAAGAGATTGACGGTATGGCTCCTCAGAAGAAACGCGACTTCAACCTTGTGCTCGATATCCAGAAGATCATCGAAAAGAACAAAGGCGCAAACTATGAGCGCTGGGCTAAACGCTACAACCTGAAGCAGGTTGCCAAGGCAATCTGCTTTATCAAGGAGCATGGGATCAAGACTGTTGACGACCTTGTGGCGCTTACCGATAATGCGACGAAACGCTTTGACGAGCTTTCCGAATCCATGAAGCAAAAGCAAAAACGCCTGGAGGAGATATCGGAGCTTAAGAAGCAGATCGCGACCTACGCCAAGACCCGCGAGACCTATGAAGCCTATAAGCGCTCCGGCTACAGCAAGAAGTTCTTTGAAGCTCACAGAGAAGAGCTGCAGCTCCATAAGGCCGCCAAGGAATATTTCAACGCCCACAAGATCACCAAACTTCCGAAGATGAAATTCTTAAGCGAAGAGTACGGACGGATCCTTGAGGAAAAGCGGAAAGAGTATGCGGAGTACAAAGAGGCCAAGGCGAGCATGCAGGATTACCTGATCGCACGGCAGAATCTGGAGACGATACTCGGAGCGGAAGGGAAAGAGAGGGAGGAGAAGAAAAAGGAAGAGAAGCAGAAATGATAATTCAAGCCTATGAGGTATCAAGCATTCCGGTACTTCATAGGCTCTTTTTTAGTTTGGATCAAGCTTCTCTGATACTTGCTTCGAGTTTGTTGGATATTTCAAAGACTGTATCGGCAAGAAATTTCAGAGCATCGTCCATATGCACGTAAGGTGCATCTCTTTTTGCATCAAAGGACATTGAAGAAAGAATTACATAAAGCCCCTTGAGCTCATGGACTGCATCGAGGATTGCATCGCTATCCATCACACTATCACCTCCTTCCGTGGGTGATTATATTCAAAACAGCGGCGAAATAAAGATTGTAATACTTGTGATGACTTTTCTCCCCATGTCGTGTGTTAGGCTGTAAATGGGGAAGTGGATAGGGGGCTTAGCAAGACAAAGTCGGGCGTGGCTCGAAGAGTGAAACTTTTCGAATTTAAGGGATTGGGGAGTAGCCCCAACAAGCAAAAAAAGCATGAGGTGGATACCCATGCCCTGCTTGCCACTACTAAAACAGAGCGCTTGCAAATGAAAAAAATACGACGCGCTAACGACGAATTTGCTTGAAAAATAGATGACAAAAGAATATACTATTAAATGGGCTTCTCTATTAACTTGGATTCCAAGTGGAGGTGTGAATGAACTATATTACATCAGCTGAAGCGGCAAAAATGTGGAATGTCTCACAACGCAGAGTGCAAGATTATTGCAAGAAAGGAAAAATCAAAGGTGCAGCATCTATAGGGAATAGATGGCTTATTCCTAAGAATGCTGTTAAGCCTGAAGAAAAGGTTGGACGACCTCGAAAGAGCCCTAAAAATAGGACAGTTTAAAGATTATTATAAATTGAGGTTTTAAATGAAAAAGATAAGAGTGGCTACAATTTTCAGTGGCATAGGTGCGCCAGAACAAGCTCTACGACGGTTGGGTATAGATTATAATTTGGTATTTGCTTGCGATAATGGAGAACGCCTGGTTGATATAGATTATGAAAAAGAATACAAGCATATATGCTCACTTGACTCTCCCGGTGAAAAAGCTAGCTATAGTCGGGTGCTATATGAAGAAAGAACAGGGAAAACTAATTTTGTAAAAAAATCATTTTTAGCAAACTATGAACCTGAATACTTTTTTGAAGACGTAAAATTGCTTGACGGGACTGATTTCAATAAAAAGGTAGATCTTTTCATTGGGGGAAGTCCTTGTCAAAGTTTTAGTATAGCAGGACAAAAAGGAGGTTTTAAGGATACACGAGGAACATTATTTTATGAATATTGTCGTCTCGTGAAGGAATTAGAACCAGAAGTATTCATTTACGAAAATGTTAGTAATGTAATAAAGCACGACGATGGAAGAACTTGGGAGACGATGAAAAATGTCTTTGAGGAACTAGGATATAGTTTTTCTTCAGTTGTATT
>JAEEOQ010000132.1 GCA_016284355.1 Lachnospiraceae bacterium | reverse complement strand
AGTAATAGTTAATAAAGGAAAAGGAATAACCTGGAGATGATCGTAGCAAGACTTTGGCCGCTGGCATTTTTGGTGATCGAACCTTTGATAATCCTGCTTTACATGATAAAGCAAAAAGCAAAGGACGTTAAGGTACCTTCCACATATCTTTGGAGGGAAGCCTACAAAAGTGTTCAAAGCGACACACCATGGGAAAAACTGAAACACAACATAATAATGTATTTACAGCTTCTTGCTGTACTTTCACTTATCATAGCCTGCCTGTCTCCTATACTTAAAAACGGGAAGAACAGCGCAGACAGGGTGATAGTCGGCCTTGACACTACCGCAAGTATGCTTATGGAAGATGAAAACGGGGAAAGCAGGATAGAAAGAGCAAAAGAAGACCTTGTTACATACGCGGAAAGTCTTAAAAAGGGCACTCTTGTTACCGTAGTGGCTATGGGTGATACTCCTTCCATAATTTATGAGGGCAGAGCAGACGGGCTTCTTCTTAAAAGCGCTCTTTCAGGAGTAAAAGCGAATGTGACTGATGGCAGTGCCTACGACGGACTTGATTATGTCAGATCTTTGCTTAAAGAAAATGGCGGAGACTGCTATATTTATACAGATACATTGTTTGATACGGGAAGCAGCGATATCAGCCTTATAAATGTAGGCGGCGATGCGGACAATTACTCTGTTGACTATATGCAGGGAATCTACACAGAAGTCGGGCTTACAGAATATGTGGGTGTCACAAACCACTCTAAAGAAAAGATGCTGCAGGCAGACCTTGCCCTTTATATAGAAGGGGAATTGTATGAAGTAAAAGATGTTGCACTTGAACCTGGGAAAAGTACGGCCTACGGCTTTCTACTTGGAAATGAGGGAACGGAAAAAGTACTTAAGGCAACTCTTCATGTGAAAGATGCCTTAAATAACGACAACGAAAGAGAAGATTTTGTATATGAAGAGGGACTTGGAAAGGTATGCCTTGTAACTGAGCGTAACACCTTCCTTGAAAATGCGATCCTGGCGGCAGGAAAGTATGAACTTGTACTTGCAGGGAGCCCTGAGATGCTTCCGGAAGGATGCGAGATATATATATTTGACGGCATTTTCCCGGAGGTTTTTCCGGAAAAGCCTTATATAGTATTTGAAAAGGGAGAAACCGATGCTAAGGTAAGACTCCTTTCTTCCGATACCGAATATTCACTAAGCGGCGTAAAAACCTACGAGCTTACCGAAAATGATACTCCGCTTATGGTAACTGCGGAAGGGGAAGCCTGTGCATTTATAAGGAAAGAAGGAAGCACCTCAAAGGTATACGTTGGATTTGATCTTCACATGGGAGATTTTGTCCTTGATGCTCAGTTCCCGATCTTCCTGTATAATACGCTGTCAGACCTTCAAAGGTCTGCAAAAGAGGAAACTGCGCTTTATAGTTTCCCAGCGGCAGAATCGGGTGTTATGAGCGGTTACTCTGTGGGCAGTGCAAAAGACAGCACGGGTAAGGTTATAAAAGCCGGAGAAAAGACCGCAAGGAATATAACCGTATATTTTATAATCGCCGTAATAGTTATTCTTATTGCAATAACAGTTATTTATATAGTAAGAAAAGAAAGCAGGATAATACCTGTGCTAAGGAGCATTGCAGTAATATTCCTTGTTCTTGCGGCCCTTGATATCAACATTAGTTATCATGCAAGAGGGAACTGCGTAATTTACCTTATTGATGTTTCTGAAAGCAATCTTGATAACATAAAGCAGGCCGAAAAATTTGTAAAAGACGCTATTGCCACAAAGGCTTCCGGCGATATGCAGGCTGTCCTGGTATTTGGCAAAGACGTTAAAACAGAGAGCTTTCTTGCAAAAGACAGCATTTTTTCGGAGATTATGGCAAGACCTGTTTCAAGCGCAACAAACCTTGAGACAGCAATAGATGCGGGCCTTAAACTTATAAGCCCCGGGTCTGCGGGAAAGATAGTACTACTTACAGACGGCGCCGAAAATGAGGGCAGTATTTTAAAGACCGTATCAGAGATACGAGCTAAAAATGCGGAAGTTCTTGTGGTGCTTTTTGACAGGGAAGAAACAAGCGAAAATTACATAAGCGGAGTAAGGATACCATCGGACGTTGAAATTGGAAGCGAGTTTACCGTAAGCGTAACGGTAGAAAGCAATGTGGATACAGACGGTATCTTGACTCTTTATGAAGAAAGCCTTGGAGGCAGCGCCCGTGTAAAGGCCGAAAAGAAGGTTCACATTCACGAAGGTTCAAACGAATTTATATTTACAGACATAAGGGAAAAATCCGGTCTTATATTCTACAAGGCTGTACTTGAAAGCGGAAATGATACAAAGAGCGTAAACAACACTTACAGCGCGTATACCAAGGCTGAAGCGGGAGAAAAATATCTTCTTGTTACAAATGAAACGGAAGGACTATTTTTTGACGCTCTTATGGCAGCCGGCAGAAAGGTAAACAGGATAACACCTGCAGACCTTCCCGAAAATGTGCTTGATTACAGTGAATACGCTGGAGTGATCCTTGATAATGTTCCTGCCACGGCTCTTTCAAAAGAAAGCCTTAATGCTCTTTCATACTTTGTAAAAGATATGGGCGGCGGCCTTATAACTACGGGAGGCAGAAACGCATACGCTATAGGCGGCATGAAAGATACCGTTCTTGAAGAGATGCTTCCGGTGTCTTCTGACCTTCAAAATAAAGAAGAGATCCCGACTCTTTCTATGGTTTACGTAATAGATAAATCAGGAAGTATGTGCGGGATCGAGGGCGACAGCACCTCTTACAGCAAGCTTGATATGGCAAAGACTGCGGCAGCAGAAGGGCTTAATAACTTAAGACCTACAGATAAGGTAGAGGTTATAGCTTTTGACGATACCTATACAAAAATGTATCCGCTTACAAGCGCTAAGGATATAGGCCCGGCAAAGGAAGCTATAGGAAAGATACATGACGGTGGCGGGACCAGCATTTTCCCTGCAGTATTTGCGGCAGCAGACGACCTTAAAGATGATGACAGCGCCATTAAACACATTATCCTTCTTACAGACGGTCAGGATTATTACGATAACTACAACAGATTATTTGCGATCCTTGAGGACAGAGGTATAACGTTATCCTGCGTGGCTGTAGGGGAAGATGCAGACAAAGAGCTTTTAAAAAGACTTGCTGAGGGCGGAAGCGGAAGATATTACGAGAGCACTAAGATCACAGACCTTCCTTCCATCTTTGCCCAGGAAGTCATTATTGCTATGGAAGAATACCTTGTAAACAGAGAGTTTACACCTGTAGTAACCGGAGCAAATACAGAGCTTTTAAGAGGCGTAGCAGAAGAAGGCTTGTACCCGCTCTACGGGTATGTGGCAGCGGGGCTTAAAAACAATGCCGTATCAATACTTGAATCTGACGATGGGGACCCTATACTTGCTACAAGCAGATACGGACTTGGAAAAGTGGTTTCTTATATGAGCGATACCTCTTATAAGTGGAGCGCGGCTTATTCAGGAACTTCCGAGCTTCTTAATCTTTATAAAAATATGACAGATTATGTGAAGGCTGATATAGAGACTGAAGGAAGCATAAATACCCTGATCTCAGGCAATAAGGCTCAGATCACATATACTTTTCCTGAGGTAAAAGAAGGCCAGGAAGTTGAGTTTACATTAATAGAAAATGGCGGAGATTCGGTAGACCTTAAGGCAAATCTTGTGGGAGCGGGAGTGTACAGCGCCGAGGCAGATATTGACCCTGACAAAACATATGCGGTAATAGCAAAGCGCAGCGTAAACGGGGAGCCTGAAGGGACGCTTCTTACGGGAATAGCAGGAAATTACAGTCTTGAGTATACATTTGCAGAAAAAAGCGGCTTTAATAACTTCCTTGAGGGAGACTATGCCCGTGTTATAACAGATCCTTTAGAGGTGTATAAAGCTGCAGAAGGCAAACAGAAACAGACCGTGTCATTAAGACTGCTTTTCCTTATTCTTGCACTTATACTTATTTGTATCGATATAGCTTTCAGAAGGTTTGGCATAGAGATATCGATAATAAGCATGCTTAGAAAGCATATGACTAAAGCAAAGGAAAAAGCTAAGGTAAGGCGTATTAACGAAGCCGGGTTGATGCAGGGCAAGGAAAAAGAAGAAAGCAAGTCTGATAAAGCTCCTGCACCAAAACGCAAAAAAGAACAAGCCCCGGAAAATACAGGGCTTGATACAGAGTTCTTATTCAAAAAGCAAAACGAGCGTAAAAGGTAATAGTAATCCTACTTAAGGCTCTCAAGGAAGTTCCTGAATTTCTTTGAGAGCCTTACCATATGGTAAATTCTGGCGTAATCTATCTCGTCTATGGTCTCAACATAATTTTCAGGAAAATCTTTCTTAAAACCCGCAGCAGACAAGGACTCTGAAGCTTTGTTGTAGGCTATGGCAGCCTCTTCTTCTGTAGGGTATCTTCCTATTATATAGTCTCCGTTTATATGAATACGGGTAACAAACACAGGCATACCTTTTCTGTACTCTTTGGTAACGCCGTAATAGCGATTTGTAATGATTATGTTGCCGTAACGAAAGTCTGAGGAATCACCGTTACTAAACTCAAAATCACGGCCCGGCACCGCAAAACTCTTTACCCCGTAGCGGGAAAGAATAGTGGTCTGCATGCCGTATTCTGCCACAAAAAGGTGGGAACCACGCTTCATTATCTTGTGATTTGAGTAATAGAAAAGATCGTCGATATCAAATTTTAAAACAAGTTCCGGCGAATAATAGTAGTCAAAATAGTTCTTTCTAAGGTATATAGGGGTCTTTATGTAAAGCCCGTTATCTCTGAAATTGGTAAGGACTATCCATTTTTCAAAAGGGAGCACCACGGCATTTTCTCTGTAATCATCAGGCCCGAGATGGGTGGCAACGATAAGCTCATAGGCATCAAGATAGGCCTTGTGCGCTAAAGATTCATCATCAAAAGAGCCAAGGGAGATATGCTTTCCTTTGTATGTTATGGAAGCACGAAAATAGGGCGTTCCGTCTTTTTTTGAGCCTAAGGATACACCAGGGAGACCGGCCATTATAAGCACTTCCTTTCTGTAAGTTCTTAATTTTCAGGTAAAAAGTCACAATATTTTGACCTTTTTCTTATTATATAAGAAGGCTGTTTTCTCGTCAACAAAAATCTGTCACAAAACAAGCCGGTGAAGAATTGGAAAATATTTACAGTAAAAAATTTACATTTTTTGGGGCTAACAGTAAAAAAACACATCCCGTTCGCATAAGTTACTTTTGTAGAATTTAAAAACAGCCATAGACGAAATATGAAATATGTATTACAGATTTAATAATTTTGTAACAATCATGCACAGAGCTTTAGATATTTTGCACAAAAAGATCCTTAAATTTTTGTGCAGTTTTTTAAGATACATAAAAAATCCATTGGGTTTCTTGACCTATCTTACAAAAATCCACCCTTAATATTGACTTCTTTTGTCTGTAGGCTATAATTCGTCAAGAGTCACGAAGGTGACCCTGACAGAAGTAAATATTGTTTTTTTGCAAAAACGGAGATGATTATTTAATGATACTGAAAAAAAGAAACCTCGCAGTCAGTATTGCTGCGGTCTTGTGTTCCTTTTCATTGATCATAAGTACCAGTCCCCTGCATGCAAGAGCCTTTGCTATCAAGAGAAAGGTTAGCACAGGCATTGATATCATGAGAAGCACCGAAAGCACTCCGCTTCTTAAGATGACTAACATTTGGGATGAGGCAGATCTTGATACCTCAAACCTTAAGATTTCTCTTAAGAAGATCACAGTTGAGCCTGCGGTGGAGGGAAAGACTAAGAACGAAAAAACCGTTCTTACCGACAGGGATTATGATGCACTCTGCAGAATAGTACAAGCAGAGGCAGGACACGAAGATTATAAAGGAAAAGTGCTTGTTGCAAATGTTGTGTTAAACAGATACAAGAGCAGCATTTTTCCAAATACTGTTTATGATGTTGTCACTCAGACACATTACGGCTCAAACGGCCTTGTATATCAGTTCTCACCGGCAAAACCGGGATGCAGCTTCTGGTATGTAAGCCCGTCTGAAGAAACCATAAAAGCTGTTAACAAAGCTTTAAACGGTACAGATTATTCGCAGGGAGCTCTTTATTTTGTAGCAAGAGATAAAGCAGACCCGGGCAATGTAAGCTGGTTTGACAGAAATCTTACAAAACTTTTTAAACACGGAAATCATGAATTTTTCGCATGATTTTAAGAGGCAACCCCTTGTTTTGGGGTTGCTTTTTTAATATAATTAGATAAGCGGAGGTGGATTATGAAAATACTTATTGCTGATGATAATTCAGATATTACAGATATCCTCGCCACATATGCTGAAAATGAGGGCTACGAGCCTGTGGTGGCAAAAGATGGAGACGAGGCACTTAAGCTTTTTGCTGCGGAAGACCCTTCCGTGGTACTTCTTGATGTTATGATGCCAAAGGTAGACGGGTACGAAGTCTGCAGACAGATCCGTGCAAAGTCATCGGTGCCTGTTATCCTTATTACGGCAAGAGGAGAAGATTTTGAGAGGATCATGGGCCTTGATATAGGCGCAGATGATTATATAGTCAAGCCTTTTTCACCAAGTGAAGTTATGGCAAGAGTCCGCGCAGTCCTTCGCAGGATGAGCGGAAATACTGCAACCGGCGGAAAAGAGACTGACGGTAAAGTGGTAAAGGTTGGCAATATGGTCATCAACCTTGATGAGTATTCTCTTTACATTGGTGAGACAAAGGTAGTCCTTACCAAAAAAGAGATCGAGACCATGTGGACCCTTGCAAGCAATCCAAACAAGGTGTTTACAAGAGACAATCTTCTTGACAGCCTTTGGGGGTATGACTACTACGGAGACAGCAGAACTGTGGATTCACACATTAAGCGTTTAAGAGCCAAGGTGGATAAGGTCGAGCACCCGGGCTGGAGTATTAAGACCATATGGGGAGCAGGTTATAAGTTTGAGATCGAATAGTCTGTATTTAAAAGTTTTCTTTTATTTTGGAATAGTTCTGGTGGCCTTTTCCCTTATGGTAGGCGTAGTGTTTACCAAGGTCTACAGCGACATCAGCATGAGCTCTTACAGAGAGCAGCTTGGAGAGGACGCTGTCAAGATAGCGGAGAAGGTCTCAGTTTTTGTAAGGGATGATGATTACTCCACGTACCCATCCTTTATTCAGGTACTTGAGGCCATTGAAAAAAACGATATCCTCATTATGAGCAACCCGGAGCATCCTATGAACGGAAGGTATGCCAATGTAGACAGGGAGGCAAATTTCCCGGAGCTTGCAGGCCTTCTTAAAGAGGTTTATTCGGGAAGAGTGGGGTATACCGATGTTTACTCCCAGACCTACGAGGCAAGTCTTGTATTTGCCGGGGCCCCCATTACTCTTGGCGATGGCACGGCAGTAGGAGCGGTTATAGTAAGCTCTGTTGCCATGGGGCAGAAAAACGTTATCAAGCAAAGTATACTCGTGGTTATATCAAGTGTTGCGCTTGCACTGCTCTTTTCAGGGCTTATAGCTTTGTGGCTTGCCCGCCAGATAACACACCCCATCATCAAAATGCGCCATACCGCCATGGACCTTGCAGGCGGTAACTACGAGGCAAGAACCGGTATAGCCAGAAAAGATGAGATAGGTGAACTTGCAGGGACTATGGATATCCTTTCAGAAAGGCTCCTTGAAGCTGAAAACGAGCGTAAAGAGATGGAACAGATGCGTATCGATTTCTTTGCAAATGTTTCTCATGAACTTCGCACGCCTATTACCGTTATGCGCGCCTATACAGAGACTCTTATAGACGGTGTTGTAAAAGACGAGGAAAAGAAGCGGGGCTATTATGAGAAGATGCTTGGAGAGTGCAAGAGCATGGAAAGGCTTGTGGGCGACCTTTTGCTTCTTTCAAAGATGCAAAATCCTGATTTTGTAATAGATAAAGAACCAATAAGCCTTGAAGATCTTCTTGATGATATAGCAAGGAGCGCGGCGGCTGTAGCAAAGGAAAAAGGGGTTGGCGTAAAAGACAACTTTGCGGAAGCTTTTGGCGATGAAGTATGCCTGATAAGCGGAGACTACGAAAGGCTTCGCCAGATGTTTATGATAATCGTTGATAATGCGGTGAAGTTTTCAAATGAGAACGGCATTGTGGAGATCCTCCTTGAAAGAGGCGAAAAGGAAGTTACGGTATCAATTCGCGACCACGGTATAGGTATAAGCAAAGAAGAGCTTCCTTACATCTTTGACAAGTTCTACAAGTCAAAACTTCGTCAGAACAGTAAAGGCAGCGGTCTTGGGCTTCCTATCGCAAGACAGATCTGCTACAAGCACGGCGGAAAGCTGTCTGTAACAAGCACAGTAGGAGAAGGAACTGAGTTTAAGTTTACCTTTGATGTGCTTAGCGAAGACTAAATTAACAAACTGTGAATTATGTGTTAATAATACTTAATTAACTTGTTTTTTACGGTGTCATGCTGTATAATGTGATTAACAAAGAGGAAATCCTGAGGTGTTCGATACTCTTGATATTTTGAACCTACATGACATAAAATGGGATTCCTACATTGCTTACCGGATGTCAGGCCTCGTTCGTAGTTTTTTTAGTGGAAGGCAGAAAGTAAGTTGCGGTAACCCACCTAGCGTATAGCTAGGCGTCAAAAAATCAAGAACCGGCACTTTGGGGCAATCTTGTTTCATATTGATGAATATTTGTGCAGCTGCTTTTGGCGGCTGCACGTTTAGGTTAAAAGGATATTTTAAGGAGTTTGCAGATGAAAAAAAAGATCTTGGTAAATATTATATTCTGGGCCTGCCTTCTCGGGGCTGTGGGCTGCTTTTTATATCCGCAGTACACAAAGCTTAAGGCGGCAAGCGAAAAGAAAGAACTTATAAATACCATCAAAGCCACCATGAAAGAAAATGCGGCAAACAAGGCAAAGGAAGAACGCGAAGAAGCTCAGGCGGCAGCCGCTGCGGAGCGCCCGCATGTTACCCTTGACCCTGTTGAAGGAACCATAGAAGAACACGAAGAAGAACCTGGCCTTACACCTGAGCAGATAGCGGCCGCCAGAAAAAAGGCTATCGAAGATAATCTTGCAAAACAGCGAATCCTTGGCATTATCGATATCCCTTCCGTAAATATCTTAGAGCCTGTTGTTGAAGGAACCACAAAAGACAATCTTAAGTGCGCCGCAGGCCATGTAGAGGGCACAAACAATATCGGCGAAGAAGGCAACTGTGTTATCTGTGCCCACAACGGCGGCCTTTACGGTGTGCTTTTTAAATACCTTAAAAATGTCAAGCTTGGCGATACGGTTACCATTACCGACGAATTCGGAGAAGAGTACAACTACGAAGTATACGACAGTTTTACCGTAGAGCCTGACGAGGTCTGGATCTTAGAAGACCTTAAAGAAGATGACGGCACAAGGCTTGAGACACTTACACTTTTTACCTGCGAAAACAACGGAAAGATCAGACGTGTCATCAGATGTGACAGGGTTTAGGCAGTTATTTGGTGTGAATAAAGTCAAAGAACCTTACGGAACGTGACTTTCAGGTGACTTTTTTGACAAAAGCGCAAATAAGACTTATTATTGGTCTAGTAATACCACAAAGTGGACTTGAAATTGTCACAAATCGATTTTATAATTTAATTGCAAACAAGAAAATGTGACCTTAACTCGTTTTATTACGACAAAAAA
>JAEEOQ010000131.1 GCA_016284355.1 Lachnospiraceae bacterium | reverse complement strand
ATGTTCACAGAGCAAAAGCCCTTTGTACCTGCTATACCCGTAATGACATACTTTGATTTCTTAGCGGTACTTTCAACAATCCAGGTACCGTTATCTTCAGGAGCATTGGTGTTTCGGATATTGATAGGGATGCCCTGACGTCTTACAGGGAAAATAGCGTCTTCGTGAAGTACGCCGGCGCCCATGTAAGCAAGCTCGCGAAGCTCTTTATACGTAATCGTTTCGATTCCCTTCGGGTTGTGGATGATACGAGGGTCTGCAACAAGGAAGCCTGAAACATCGGTCCAGTTTTCATATACGTCTGCGCCGATTGCTCTTGCTACGATAGAACCTGTGATATCAGAGCCGCCTCTTGAAAAGGTCTTGATCCTTCCGTCTTCATAGGCACCGTAAAATCCCGGTATAACGGCTCTTTCCACATTTTCAAGTCTGGCTTTTAATACCTTGTTTGTCTTATCTGCATCAAACTCGCCGTTTTCATCGAAAATGACGGCATCTGCAGGGTCAACAAATTCATAGTCAAGATATTTTGCAAGGATGATACCGTTAAGGTGCTCACCTCTTGATGCTGCGTAGTCTCTTCCGAGGCCTGCCGCAAAGTTCTTTTTTATCTCTTCAAACTTATCCGAAAGATCAAGGTCAAGTGAAAGACCGTCGATTATTTCTTTATAACGGGCTTTGATCTTTTCAAAATCGTCGCTAAAGTCTGCTCCTTCTTCTGCTTTTGCGTAGGCACCGTAAAGCATATCGGTTACCTTCGTATCCTTTGAAAATCTCTTTCCCGGAGCTGAAGGAACCACATATTTTCTGTCTTCGTCAGCTCTTATAATGTCGCCTACTTTTTTAAACTGCTCTGCGGAAGCAAGGGAGCTTCCTCCGAATTTTACTACTTTACTCATACTCTCTCTCTTTTCTTTTTATTTTGCGCCTTACTTTAAAACGCTGTTCTTATGCGGCTTATTACGTTAAGCTTTGCCGCTTTTTCTTCAAAATCTTTTTCCTTCATGGCACTTGTAAGGAATGCAAACTCGCCGTCTATAGCAGGCGCATTTATCTCTCTTCTTATATCAAAAAGTTCTCTTGCTTTTTCCTTTTCACCCGCAGGAACTCTTACAAAGAAGGTGTTTGTCATCTCGCCAAAATCGCCAAGCTTTATCTTTTCTTTATCCCAGATGGTTATGATGTTGGTGCCCTTATGTTTGATGGCGTCTACAACATCTGCAGCAACTGCACTTGCGGTAGGAAGCTTTCCTGCTCCCTTTCCGTAAAACATTACTTCCCCAAGAGACTCGCCTCTAAGGAAAATAGCGTTATATACGTCATTTACCCCGTAAAGTGGGTGGTCTGTATCAACCATTATAGGAGAAACCTGGGCATAAACGCTGCCGTTTTCAAGTCTGCTTGAACCAAGAAGTTTGATGGCCGCATTCATGGCACCGGCATATATTATATCCTCTTTTGAGATTTTTGTAATGCCTTCTGTATGAATATCTTCAAAATCTACCTGCTTGCCGTAAGCAAGAGATGTAAGGATCGCAATTTTTCTGCAAGGATCAAAGCCTTCTACGTCAGCTTCAGGGTTGCGCTCGGCATATCCAAGGTCCTGCGCTCCCTTTAAGGCTTCTTCAAAGCTTTCTCCCTCTTTGCTCATCTTTGTAAGAATGTAGTTTGTGGTACCGTTAAGGATACCTCTTATCTCTACTATCTCATCTGATGTAAGGGCCTGGTTAAGCGGCCTTATGATAGGGATGCCGCCGCCTACACTTGCCTCAAACAAAAAGTTAAGGTTCTTGCTCTTTGCAAGGGCAAGAAGCTCTGCCCCGTACTCAGCCACCAGCTCTTTGTTGCTGGAGCATACACTCTTTCCGCTTTCAAGGGCCTTTTTAACAAATTCGTAAGCAGGATGAAGCCCGCCCATAGTCTCTACCACAACCTTTACTTCAGGGTCGTTAACAATGTCGTTAAAGTCGTGTGTAATAAGTTTTTCGGCAGGATCTCCGGGGAAATCTCTAAGATCGCAAATATATTTAACCGCAACTTCCTCTCCTGCTCTTTTTGCAATGTAATCTTTGTTGGTACCTAAAACTTCGTATACTCCCGATCCGATAGTTCCATATCCAACTATTCCTACGTATATCATAATAACCTCCCTTATTATTTTACTCTCTTGCAAGTACCTTTATGTACTGTATCCCTTTAAGTTTTTCCACCTCATCAAGCATCTCCGTAATATCGCTGTTACTGCTTATTATCTCCATACTGATGGTAATGGAAGCAATACCGTTTACAGGTATACTTTGATGTATAGTAAGAACGTTTGCCCCAAAGGCAGCGATCTTTTCAAGAACAAAAGCCAGGACACCCGGCTCGTCGTCCATCTGCAAAAGACAGGTAATGGTCTTTCCTCTGGCGTGCTCATAAAAAGGATCTATATCATCTTTATATTTATAAAAAGAACTTCGGCTGATACCAACAGCTTCTGTGGCGTCTTGCACTGTGTAGACCTTCTCGGAATCAAGAAGTCTTTTAGCTTCGACAACCTTTAGCAGCACTTCTGGAACAGCCCTCTTTTTAAGGATATATAATGCTTCTTCTTCCTTCACTTTATAGCAAACCTCCTTCCTGTTTGTTCGCATCAAAAATACATTTGTGCGTCATAGGAAGAATGGTATCATAAGTAAGGAGAAAAATCAATGCTTTAAAGCGAAAAATTAATAACAAAAAAGCCCGATTTTATTCGGACTTTTTGTATATTATTGCAATATTCTCTTCTTCAATCTTTTTTATATCTTCTTTACTTATCTTATTGCCCGAAACATCAAGTTCCTCTAAAGAAGGTATATCAAGGCACGGCGTAAGGTCTGTTATCTTATTGTCTGCCGCATACAGGCCGTTAAGCTTTTTAAGGCCGCTAAGTGGCGAAAGATCTTTTACTTTATTGCCGTCGATGCAAAGGATCTCAAGTTTTGAGTGCCCGCTAAGAGGGGTAAGATCTTTGATCTTGTTATCATCCGCAAAGAGAGCTTTAAGCTCTTTAAGACCTGCAAGCGCTGAAATATCTGTAATGTCATTTGCACTTAAGTCAAGGTCTGAAAGGGATGTGAAATCCTTTAAAAAGCTGATATCTGTAAGATTCATGCCGTCAAGATAAAGCTCTGTAACATCTGCCACATCTTCAGCATATATAGGACCTTCAGGTATATCTGCCGCTTTTCTTACTTTCTTTAAGACCTCGTCATTTGGAAAAGTAAGTTCTTCCTTTTCCTCCTGCTGCTGTTCAGGCTCTTCTTCGACTTCAGGAAGAGGTTCCTCCTTTTCATCTTTTACAGAAAAGCCTTCAACTTCAGGCTCCACAGGTTCTTCTTTTGCCTCTGCCTTTTCGTTTACTACAGCCGTTTCCTTAGGAATAGTAACCTT
>JAEEOQ010000130.1 GCA_016284355.1 Lachnospiraceae bacterium | reverse complement strand
TCCCTTGGCTACTGCCTGTCTTTGCGCCCTTACCTATCTTTTTTCAAGGCTTTGCATCCGTGAGTATACGCATCCGCAGTAATTCTGCCTGTATAGGTTATACTCCGTAGAAAGCTCAATGGAGCGCTTATATCCGTTCTTTTTCTTAAAATCACTTACAAGGTATGCAACGCCGGTATCAGCGGCGATGATCTCACCGATCTCGTTTAATTTTTCAGCATTTTTATAAGGACTTATGGAAAGAGTGGTGCAAAAATAATCTGCCCCGATCTCTTTTGCTTTGGCTGCGCTTTCTAAAAGGCGAAGACGGTAGCACTTAAAGCAGCGCTCGCCTCCTTCAGGCAAAGTTTCAAGTTCTTTTGCAATTTCATAAAATTCCTGAGGGTCATAGCGCCCCGGGATCAGGTCTACAGGTCCTTTAAGCGGCATTTCTTTAATAAGGCGGGAAAGCTCCGCAACGCGCTTATCATACTCCTCTTTTGGAGAGATATTAGGGTTGTAGTAAAATACGCTTATGTCAAAATATTCGGAAAGATACTCAAGCGTATAGCTGCTGCAGGGAGCGCAGCATGCATGAAGAAGGAGCTTTGGTTTTTTGCCTTCCTTCTTTATCGATTCAAGCAGAATATCAAGTTCTTTTTGATAATTTCTTTTGTTTGCCATGTATATCACCATTGGTTATAATGTAAAAGAAGATTGAACTGCAATCTTCTTTTAACGAAGAAACTGCGAAGCAGTTTTTGAGCCTTCATAGATAATAACATATACACACATATATTTGCAATGGGGGGGAAATTCTATGGGAGATTACAGCGATGTAAGTCAGCCTGAAAGACTTATATTCATACTTATGCTGCTGTCTGAAAACAGTCACCCTTTTTCAATAGCGCAGATACACGAAAAAGTCTGTGCTTACGGGGCAAATGTGGACGAGCGTACCATAAGGCGTGATATTGATCTTCTTTCTGAGATCGCTTACATAACGGAAGAAGAATCGGGAAAGACGACCTACTACTCCTGCGGTAAGTTTAACCTTACGGGTCTTACCTTTGACGGTCGCGACCTTGTAACACTTTCTTTCCTTGAAAGCGTTACCGGAGAGTATTGCAACACCCAGATGGGAAGGGATGCAAAGAAGTTCATAGAAAGGATAGCAGAGCATACAGGGGGCTTAAACAAGGCCTATCTTAAAGAATTTGCAAATTATCTTTCTTTTGCTAAGACCGGAGGAGCCGGCAAGGCAGATGTTAACCCTGAGTTTGAAAAGATAATAAGAGAAGCCATAACCACCCGCACCAAGGTAAAGATGACCTACAAGGCTTTTGGCGCAAAAGAACCTACAGAGCGTATCTTTTGCCCTTATGAGTTTGTTATGCAGGAAGGAAATCTTTCAGTGATGGGGTATTGTGAGCTTCGAAAGAGCATAAGAGAGTTTCGCCTATCAAGGATAGTAAGCCTTACGGCACTTCCCGATACCTTTACCCCGGACCCTGAGTATGAGATGCGGGGCGAAAGATTTATTTCACTTATGGGAAAACAAAGAGAAGACGTTGTTTTGCTCTTTTCAAAGGAAATAGCAGATTTTATAAAAGAATACGAAAGCGGCAGAGCTGAAAAAATACAGGTTAATCCCGACGGAACCCTTGAATTTAAAGTAAAGGCGGCAGTTACAGACGACCTTGTAAGGTGGGTGCTTTCCTATACAGGAGATGTAAAAGTTATAGCCCCTGAAGAACTTAAAAACAAAATAAAAGAAAAACTTGATAGGGGACTTACGCAATCTGTGGAGTAATTTGTAACTTTTATGTAACTTGCAATACAAAATGACCCGAGAGTGTTATAATGTATTGTACAAAAAATGGGGACGTATAGAGACTATGAAAAACCTGCATTGTATACCAAATTTAAATGAGATTGAAGAATACTTAAGTCTTTGCGCTGAGTACGGGATGGTCTTTGAATATAACGAATTCTTTTCACCTGACCTGCTTACAGACCCTGAAGCGTACGAAAAGGCAGAAAAAGCATATCTTGCCCTTGAAAGAAACAGAGCAGACGACACTCTTCACGGTGCTTTTTACGATATCAACATCGCAAGCGATGACCCTGATATCCGCAAGATCACAGACAAACGTATAAGAGCCGGTATGGAAAGCGCAAGAAAGTTTGGGGCACGCGGCGTTATCTTCCACACAAACTACATAGCAAACTTCACGCTTAAAAGCTACAGAGATGCCTGGGTTAAAAGGTGCGCGGCGTATTACAGACAGCTTGCGGCAGATTACCCTGATGCGGAAGTTTACGTAGAGAACATGTTTGATGAAGACCCGGAGCTTCTTGCAAGGCTTTGCGAGGCGCTTAAAGACGTTAAAAATTTTGGAGCCTGCTTTGATTTTGCACATGCTTATGTGTCAGTTACATGCATAGAAGACTGGCTTGATATGATAGGGCCTTATATAAAGCATATCCACATTAACGACAACTACGGCTCGGAAGATCTTCACCTTCCTGTCGGCGAGGGAACTCTTCCCTGGAAGCTTTATGACAGCTTTATGAGAAGCTTTCCTGAGGGCAAGGCGCCTTCGGTGCTCATAGAGGTATCAGGCACGGAAAAGCTTAAAAAGTCTCTTAAATACATGAAAGAAAATAAGATCTATCCATTTTAAGATAAAGGGGTTTACTTAAAGATGAACAAAAAAGAAGCATTAAAGAGCATACTTACGCTTATACTTATTGCTCTTATTACATTCGTTTTTTCATTTACCGGCCTTCTTTATTCGGCCGACAAGATGCTTACCGACAGATTATATCAGGTAGGCACTGTTCCCGATAAAAACATAAAGATAATCGCTATTGACGAAAAAACTCTTTCCGAATACGGCCCTCTTACAAGCTGGCTTCGCGAAAAGAGTGCAGAACTTATAAATTATTTAAACGCAGACCCGGCAAATGCCCCAAAGCTTATCGCACTCGACTTTCTTTACACCGGAGAGACAGGTAGCGAGGCAGATAAGGCACTTGCAGATGCGGCAGCGGCATCAGGCAATGTGGTAACAGCCACCAACCTTGTATACAGAGCTAAAATAACAAGAAACGGGCAGGAAAGCCTTAGCGTGGATAAAAGCCATATCGAGATGGCGGAATACCCATACGATGCGTTAGATGATGCCTGCCATGCCACAGGCTTTGCTAACACTAGACAGGATTCCGACGGCTATATCCGTCACGGACAGCTTCGTGCGTACTATTCAGACAAAAACGAGTATGTGGATTCTTTCTCATACGCAGTATATAAAGCATACTCAGATGCAAGCGGAAGAGCAGTTATAAACCCAAAGACTATGGCAGAAGAAGTATTTGCCTTTAAGTTTGCGGGAAAGAGCGGCGCTTACGAGATACTTTCTCTTTCAGACGTGCTTGCAGGCAATATCCCGCCGGTAGTCTTTAAAGATACCCTGGTGTTTGTGGGTGCTTATGCTCCGGGTATGCAGGATGCGTACAACGTAGCAAATCAGCGCGGCAGCCAGATGTACGGAGTTGAGATCCACGCAAATACAGTGGATGCTCTTTTACACGGCCGTACAGCCGTAAATGCGGGAAGGCTCATATATGCCCTTATAGCAGCACTCATTGTTCCGTGCTTTTATTTCCTTCAAAAGAAGCTTAAGCCGGTTATAGCGGCTGTAGTTCTTATAATAGAGGCAGCAGGTGTTATTGCCTGCGGCAAGATCCTTTACGATAAGGGAACGGTAATAGACCTGCTACCGCCACTTCTTTGCATGGTGCTCGCCTTTGTATACAGCATCGCGGAGCGCTACCTTGTAGAACTTCTCAATAAGCGCCGCGTACTTAATGCATTTAAGAAATACGTAGCGCCTCAGGTAGTAGATGAGGTAAGCAAGAGCGGAGAATTCAAGATCGTACTTGGCGGTGAGAACAGAGACATTGCGGTACTCTTTGTAGATATCAGAGGATTTACACCTATGAGCGAGGGCCTTCCGCCTGAGACCGTAGTGGAGATCCTAAACGAGTACCTTAGCCTTACAACCAACTCCATATTCAAAAACAACGGAACACTTGATAAATTCGTGGGCGATGCCACTATGGCAGTGTTTAACGCTCCTTTTGATCTTGACGATTACATCTACAGGGCAGTCTGCACCGCAAGAGATATCGCGGCAGGCAGCGACGAGCTTGAAAAGAAGCTTATGGAACGCTTCGGCAAGAGCGTAAGCTTTGGTATCGGCGTAAACTGTGGCCCTGCAGTCGTTGGTAATATAGGTTGTGATTTCCGAATGGATTACACGGCCATCGGCGATACGGTAAATACCGCAGCCCGTCTTGAGGCAAACGCAAAGCGCGGACAGGTCCTCATTTCCGATAAGGTATACGAGGCGCTAAAGGGCCGTATCGAAGTTTCCGAAGTCGGTGCCATCCCGCTTAAGGGAAAGAGCAACGAAGTATTTGTATATCAGCTTGATAAGGTATTGTAGGGGGAAATATTTAAATGCTTACATTTGACGAACTTAAAGACATAGTAGACATCAGCATAGAGATCTCAAACGAGAAGAACAAAAACAAGCTTTTCTCCCTTATGATCAATACTGCCATGAAGATCGCAAACTGCGACGCGGGCACATTGTACCTTTACAAAAACGACACCCTTGTTTTTAAGGTAATGAAGACCCTCTCCCAGGGGGTAAGTAAAGGCGAGCTTGGCGAAAAGATCGATCTTCCGCCGGTTCCTATGAAAGAGGGCAATGTCTGTGCATATACAGCTATCCACAGAGAGCTTGTAAATATCCCCGATGTTTACGATTCAGACAGGTTCGATTTTACGGGGCCAAAGAAATACGATTCCATGACAGGCTACCACACACAGTCAATGCTTGTCATCCCTATGGAAGATGCCACGGGAGAACTTGTTGGAGTGCTGCAGCTCCTTAACGCTATGGACAGCGAGGGTAAAGTGGTTCCTTTTACGGAAGATCAGGAATACGTTATAAGAGCCCTTGGTTCCCAGGCTGCTGTTTCTGTTACAAACATGCTTTATATCGAAGAGATCAAAGAGCAGTTGTACTCCTTCGTTATGGCATTTGCGACAGCAGTCGACGAAAGAACGCCTTATAACGGGTCTCATACAAGAAAAGTTGCGGTATACGCGGGCATTCTTGCAGATGAACTTACAAAAGAGTTTGCAGATGGTAATTTCAGAGAAGGTTTTGATGAAAACAGACGCGAGCAGCTGGTTCTTGCAGCCTACTTACATGATATCGGAAAGATGATAGTTCCTCTTTCTGTCATGAACAAAGCCACAAGGCTTGATGCCCACATTTCCGAGGTTAAAGAAAGATTTAAACTTTTAAAAGTTTTATATGACAGAGATTACTACAAAGGTGTTATCTCTAAAGAGGAAAATGATGAGATGCAGGCCTACCTTGACGATTCGCTTAATTTTATCTGCGAAATAGACGGAGCAGGGTTTTTGCCCGATGAAAAGCTTGCAAGAGTTGAAGAATTATCTAAAAAATGTTATGTTTATGATGACGGAACCACACTTCCGTTCATAACCGAGTACGAAACCACATGTCTTTCTGTAAGAAAAGGTACTCTTACTGCTGAAGAGCGTACCCAGATGGAAAGCCATGTTGTTATGACTAGAAAGATACTAGATAAGGTACATTTTGGCAGCAGATATAAAAATGTCAAGAAATTTGCAAGTACCCACCATGAGCTCCTTGACGGGTCCGGATATCCTGACCACATTAAGGGCGATGAGCTTGAACTTGAGTCCCGTATGCTTGCGGTTGTAGATGTATTTGATGCTCTTACATGTACAGACAGACCTTATAAAAAGCCGATGCCAAGAGAAAAAGCATTTTCAATACTTCACTCTATGGCAGAGGAAGGAAAACTTGAAGACGTGTTAGTTTGTAGCCTTGAAAAAGCACTTGAGGGAGTTACGACAGAAGACATAGAAAAGATCGAGGCAGAAGGTTTCAGACCTAACGACTGATTTCATATCACAAGGAGGAAAGAAAATGTTAAAAAGTATGCCTTTAATCGGTAAGATAATCGCGGCTGTTTGCGCTGTTGCAGTGGTTGGCGTAGGTGCAGTCGTAATTGTTAATCTTACTAAGAAAGACGACAGCTACCGAACCATCAAGGTTCATGAAGTGGAAGGAACTGCCGAAGTTGAGCGTGATGCCACAGGTAAACTCGATGCCTATGTCAACATGCAGCTCCAAAACGAAGACAGGGCTACAACTGCAGAAAAGTCCTATCTTCAGCTTAAACTTGATGATGACAAGTACATCATGCTTGACCCTGCCACAAGGATCAAACTTGAGGCTACAGGTACCAAGCAGGATTCAAAAACAAAGATCCAGCTTATGGAAGGTGCTATAGTAAACCGTATTGAAAATAAGCTTTCGGAAAATTCTTCCTACGAAGTAAACCTTCCGAATGCTACCATGGCGGTTCGTGGTACCATCTTCAGAGCCGAAGTTTTTGTAAATGAGAAGGGCGAGAAACTTGCGCTCCTTTCTGTAGTAGAAGGAAAGGTAGAACTTGTTCTTCTTGACGGTCCTAACGGAACACCGGGAACCACAGTTACCATCACTGCAGGCCAGGAAGTTCTCATTGCAGAAGATGCCAATAAGGTTCCATATATCGTAGGCGATCCTGTAGAGCCTGACCTTCGTAACTGGTCTCTTAAGGAGCTCGGCTTTGTAGTTGAAGGAATCAATAACAGGAACGCTAACGGCGGCGGCGACGATCCTAACGGAGGCGGCGATGGAAACGGCAGCGGTTCATTTATTTCAGTAGACGACCTTCAGGGTCTTATCGATGAGCTCTCACTTGACGAGGACTTCACTCCTCAGGGCGCAGCAGGCAGATATATGGATGTTGATGTTCACCAGAATCCGGAAGGAACAG
>JAEEOQ010000129.1 GCA_016284355.1 Lachnospiraceae bacterium | reverse complement strand
TTGTCCTGCTTGCGAAGACCGTGTGGGCCGTCGCTCATAACAGTAACCGGCACTTTCCCATGCGCCGTATATGTCTTCCATGAACCAACTCCCGATACAAGCCTGCACTTTTCTTCAAGTGAAAGCGTCTTTAGTATTTCTTTTGCACCCATTTTGTAAACCTTCCCAATAAAATAGTATAGGCAGGCCCGGAGGCCTGCCCCTTTTTTCTATTATAACATAAATAGAAACGTTTTTGTATTTAATTTCATTACGAGACTATGCGATGTCATCGCCATTAGAAGCGATAACCTTTTTATACCAGAAGAAAGAATCCTTGCGGCTTCTGGCCATAGTGCCGGTGCCGTCGTCATGCTTATCTACATAGATAAAACCGTAACGCTTGCGCATCTCGCCTGTACCTGCAGATACAAGGTCGATACAGCCCCAGGTGGTGTAAGCCTGAAGGTCTACGCCGTCTGCGATGGCATCTGCCATAGCGTCCACATGCTGGCGAAGGTAATCTATACGGTAGTCATCGTGAATGCTGCCGTCTTCCTCTACCTTATCGAAGGCTCCAAGGCCATTTTCAACAACCATAAGAGGAATGCGGTACCTTGCATAGATCTCATTTAAGAAGTAGCGAAGACCCTGCGGATCTGTGCTCCAGCCCCAGTCAGAATACTTAAGGTATGGGTTCTTTGCGCCTCTTGAAAGGTTTCCGCCCACCTCTTCATCTGTCTTGTGGGTTGTGGTAACGCCTGTCTGATAGTATGAGAAAGTAAAGAATTCAACCTTTCCTTCTTTTAAGATCTGCTCGTCGCCCGGCTCCATCTTAACCTCAGCGCCAAAATCAGCCCACATACGCTTTGCGTAATAAGGATACTCGCCGTGTACCATAACATCGCCGCAGTACCAGAAGCCTTCCTGCATTTTTGTCATATTAAGGATAACATCGTCAGGGTCGCAGGTAAGCGGATAAGAAGCCATACCTGCAAGCATGCAGCCAACCTTGTAGTTCGGGTCAAAGGATTTAGCTTTCTTTACGGTAAGCGCACTTGCAAGGAACTGGTGGTGAAGTTGCTGCAAACCGACTCTTGCAGACTCTTTAGCCCCCGGCGCATCCTTTGGCATAAACATTGAGAACATCATAAGACAGTTGATCTCGTTAAATGTAAGCCAGTATTTTACAAGGCCCTTGTATTCTTCAAAAAGAACATCTGTAAAATGGTCAAAATACTTTATAAGGTCGCGGTTTGACCAGTCGCCAAGCTCCTCTACAAGGTAGAGCGGAGTATCGTAGTGGCTGATGGTAACAAGTGGCTCGATATTATATTTCTTAAGCTCAAGAAATACATTTCTGTAAAACTCAACACCCTCTTTAAGCGGCTCATCTTCAATTCCCTTCGGAAAAAGACGGGACCATGAGACAGAAAGACGATACATCTTAAAGCCCATCTCTGCAAAAAGAGCGATATCCTCTTTATAATGATGATAAAAATCGATACCGTCATGATTTGGATAAAGCTCGTTAGGGTCGCAGGCAAATTTTGCGCCTTCAGGCTTTTTGCCGCCCCACTGCGCATACTTTCCAAAACTGCCGTCCGGCATCTGATAAGTAACCATACGAGGAGTGTTAACCGTACCTCCTGTAGTAACATCTGTAAGCGCAGGGCCTCTGCCATCTACATTCCAGGCACCCTCGCACTGATTGGCAGCTGTAGCGCCGCCCCAATAAAAACCTTTTGGAAATCTAGACATACTTTTCCTCCTTTTTTAAATATTTACCTGTATCAAGTATTATACCACAGAAAAGGCTTAAATACTAAGCATAAAAACAATGCGGCACATTTTTTGACCCTTTTGTTACAGATGTACCAGGTACATAAGTAATGTCAAATTGTGGTAAAAAGTTGTTAGATTGTGTAAAAAGTCTGATAACAGACTGTTACAAAAGAAAAAGAGTGATATAATTAAAACATAATAGTTGTGACTGAACATGTTCATATCAGCCACGACAGCAAAAAATCGACTAAAAATTGGCAAAAAGAAGGAGACGAGAGTTATGAAAAAGAAAGGTATATCTATTTATCTGATGCAGATCTTATTTGCACTTATCCCGCTTATTACAGGAGCTGTGATCCTTACGGCGATTGCCGTGGGACAGCTTTCAAGCAACATGGAAAGCGAAGTTTACAGCAGACTTGAAGTTTCGGCCATGGGATCGGCCAAGTATTTTGAGTATGATGTAATCAGAGGAAACATCAGTGCAGACGAAGAAAGCCTGGCCTATGTTGACATGTTTGGCAAAAACGGTCTTGAGCTTACCATCTTTGACAAAGACGAGAGGATCATCACTTCACTTAAAAAAGCTGACGGTACCAGAAATATCGGAACAAAGGCTCCGGATGGGGTCTGGGATGTAGTAAAGACAGACAAAAACTACGAAGATGCTAATGTCGATATCGGCGGCAAAAAGTATTTTGTATTTTACATGCCGATATACGATGCAGACGGTAACGTATGGGGCATGTCCTTTGCGGGCCAGCCTATGGCAACACTTCGGGCAGCTCAAAAGAAGGCAGTCACCACAAGCGTTCTTGCAGCAACACTTGTTATCATCGTATTTTCAGTTGCAGCATTTTTGGTAGCAAGCCTTGTAGCAACACCTATAAAGACACTTGCAGAGGCTTCCGGCGAGCTTGCAACAGGAAATATAGCTTACAGCTTTGAAGCAAAAAGCCACGTAAGAGAGATCCTTTCATTGATCCTTTCTACGCATAACCTTCAAAAATCCCTGTCAGATGCCATCGGCACTGTAAAATCTTCAGCCGATACCCTTACAGGCGCCGTTGTTGAGGTAGACGAAAAGACAGGCAGCAACGTAGATAACGTAAGCCAGATAAACGTAGCCATAAATGAGGTTGCGGACACATCGCAGTCCGTTGCCGAATCCGCACAGAATATCGCAGAAAAAGCCGTAAGACTCGGCGAGGATGTAGAGCGGTTAAACGACAATGTTGAGATCTTAAAGAAAGCATCAAATGAGATCAAACTTGCAAACAGCGACGCATCCAAATATATGGACACCGTACTTAAGTCAAGCGATGAGAGCGTTACAGCCGTAAATGAGATTAGCAACAAGATCGACGCCACAAACGAGGCTGTAAAGGCTATTTCAGAAACAGTTAAGATGATTGACGAGATCGCAAGCGAAACCCAGCTTCTTTCTCTTAACGCTTCTATAGAGGCCGCAAGAGCAGGCGAAGCAGGACGAGGCTTTGCAGTAGTTGCAGAGAGCATCAAACAGCTTGCAGAAAGCAGCTCCGCAAATGCATCAAAGATCAACGATATCGTACAGAAGGTTACTTCGATCTCAGGCGAGACCGTAGATGTGGCTGAAAAGGTTAAAGACATAATAAATGCAGAGCGCGGCTATATCGCAGATACCCAAGGCAAATTTGAAGTCCTTTCAAATGCCGTAAATGACAGCGTAAGCGGTATCGAGGCTATCTCAGGAACGACAGATGAACTTGAGACAATTAAAAATGAGCTCACAGGCGCAACATCAGACCTTGGCGCAATCTCAGAAGAGCTCGGCGCAAGCGCAGAGGAAGTTTCGGCAAGCTGCCAGACAGTTACGGAAGCCTGCACGGATACACAGGCACAGACAGAAGAGATGCGAAGCATCAACGAACATCTTACAAAAGCAGTATCATTCTTCAAGATCTAAATGTAAAGAAAAGGCAGAGGTTTTACCTCTGCCTTTTTTAAAATGACCCCTGGATCATTTCTTTGGTGCCGCCGCACTTGGCACCTTTTTCGGCTCTATATTTTGCTGCAAGCTCATTGCAGTCTTTTTCCCTGCTTCCTACCACAAATATGGTTTTTTCGCCGTCTTTGCTAAATACCCCGCAGTAGCCCGCATGTTTTTCCGTAAGCATATTTACCACCTTACGGCTGACATTTGCGTCAAGCTTTTCTGCCTCTATAAACACGTCTTCTTCACTTTCAGGGATGCTTTCAGCTTCTTTTAAAAGGAGCTTTAGGCCGGTCTCTGCAAGTTTTCCCTTAAGGTCCATAACAGAATTTTTCAGCTTCTTTATATTTTCCGCAAAATCAGCATATCCGCAAGACAGTATATCCGATACCTCAGCTATAACGTCTTCCTTTGCATTTATCTCTGCAAGAGCCCTAAAGCCGCAAAGAGCGCTTATCCTTACGCCGCCCTTGTAGTTTTGGAGGGACTGAACCTTGAAAAACCCGATCTCGCCCGTAAGGCGCACATGTGGTGCGCAGCATGCGCAGGTATCAACGCCGGGTATGGTAACAATGCGCACTGCCCCTGTCAGCTCTTTTTTGCTGCGATAATCAAGAGCTGCAAGCTCATCTGAAGAAGGGTAATAGCATTTTATGGGAAGGTTTGCTACGATAGCCTTATTTGCCTCAAGTTCAAGTTCGCGAGCCTGCTCTAAAGTAAGCTTTCCGTTATAATCCATAGTTACGATGTTGTCGCTAAGGTGAAAACCCACGTTATCATAGCCGTATCTGCTATGTACAAGTCCCGAGAAAATGTGCTCTCCTGAGTGCTGCTGCATGTTTGAAAAGCGGTGAGTCCAGTCGATCTGCCCGCTTACCTCATCGCCTGCGTTAAGAGGTGCATCCGTAAAATGAGTTATTACCTCATCTTTTATCTGTACGTCAAGCACGTTTGCGCCGCCAAGCACGCCCTTATCCGGGCTTTGCCCGCCCTCTTCAGGAAAAAACAGGGTCTTATCAAGCACCACCGCAAATTTCCCGGCATCGCTCTTTTCGCATGAAAGCACCTTCCCCGTAAATTCGGTAGTGTACGCATCAAGATCATATAATTTTTCAGTCATCTTTTTTCTCCCAAGTCAAAAGTAGCTACCCATTTTGGCTACCTTAATGACCAAAAGGGACTGTCCCTTTTGGTTATGGCTGCCTTTAGCTACATCTGCTCCAAAATATATTCTTTTACTTCATTTAAGCCGCTCTTTTTCCACTCTCCATCTTCCGCCTTAGCCGCAAAAGGCACCAGAATGCGGAAATCAAGAGCCTCCCCCGGCACTCTGCCGCTTCGCTTTTCTTCGTTAAAATGCTCTGCCCAGTCTTTTTCCGTAAACGCAGAAAACTTTTCTTTGTTAAGGAAAAGCTGCTGCCTTTTTGTGGCCGCTATAAAGGCCTTTGCAGAAAGGGGTGCAAGAAGCTTATAATCATCTTCTCTTACATCAGTAAATATCTTTGGAAGAGGCGCCGCCTTGATCTTTTCGTCATTTCTATCTATTACAAGGCCCCGGGCTTTAAAGCCCCAGCTGTTTTCGGTAAAGTCAACCCTTAAAAGTACGCCTTTTTCCGTATTAAACTGAGCCCTTTGGTAATCGGTGTCAAACACAAAATTGCCAAGGGAGTAAAAAATCGCCTTGCCGTTTTCAAAAGTCTCGTAATTCATAGGAACATGCGGGTGGTGCGACACCACAATATCTGCTCCCATATCAAGAAATGAAATGTATCTGTCTCTTACGTAAGGAGACGGAAGACTGGTAAATTCCTCGCCGCCGTGTGATACTATCACGCACCAGCGGCAGGTTTTCTTTACCTTATCCACAGTCTTCTTTATTTTTTCTTCCTCATTCCACAAAAAACACCCGGGGTAGCCTGCATCCGCCGGCTTACAGCCACGCCTGTACCCCACGCCTATAAGGCCGATACCGCCTGCCGCATCTATTATAACAGGCTCCATAGCTTCTTTTATGTTCATGCCGGCGCCAAGAGTCTGCGCCCCTGCTCTTTTGGCTTCGTTAAGCGTAGCCTGCATTCCTGCGGGTCCTGCATCCATAATGTGGTTATTACATATATTCCATATGTCTGCATTTATCCTCTTAAGAAAGCCTGCTGCCTCAGGGTCCATGCTGTGGAGAAGCCCCGCTGCTCCGCAGGGAAGCCCATCTGCATTAAGAGCCTCAGGCTTATAAAGAGCCCCCTCCACATTTGCCACAACGTGGTCGGCGCTTTTAAGAAACTTAAGCAAGGTCTCATCAACCAGCTCAGGGTCTGCATACTTACCGCTCATATATTTGTCAAAACCGATATCGCCCGTAAAAGCGATGGAAGTCGTATCTTTCATGTTATACCTCGCATTAAATCATCACTGACAATTATACCATATTCTTTTACATATGTACCAGGTACCTCTGTCAAACTTTTACATATGTACCTGGTACATGTGTAAAGTTATCCACAAAAATGTCGTATTGACTCCGTCCCCGGAGGACAAAAAAAGAACGAGCCGAAAGGGCTCGTTCCTAGAAAATGTCGATTATTTAATGATCTCTTCCACTTTGTCCATGTCTGCCGTCTTTATGACGATTGACGCATCTGTAGAATCGGTGGCAAGGGCATACATGTAGTCGATGTTGATGTGCTGCTCGCAAAGCTTTTCAAGCACTTCGTTGAGTGCACCAACCTTGTTGCCAACCTTTATACAGGTCACTTCCGTAAGCTTTGCAGAAAACCCTGCTGCCTTTAACGCATCTTTAGCGACCTCAGGTTTGTCTACAAGGAGACGTAACACCCCGTAGTCGCTTGAGTCTGCAAGGCTTAAAGAGAGCATGTTTATATCATTTTTCTTAAGCACGCCGATTACTTCACCAAGGCGTCCTTCTCTGTTTTCCATAAAAACCGATAATTGCTGCATTCGCATAACAAACCCTCCATTTCCTAGACAAGTTTTCTGTTATCAATTACATGAACCGATTTACCCTCAAAACGCTGGAGGGTGCTTGGCTCAACAAGCTTAACCTTTACCGCAAGGCCTATCATCTGCTGAATTGCGTGTGCGATCTTCTTTGTAAGGTTTTCAAGCTCTCTTATCTCATCAGAGAAGAACCTTTCGTCTACCTCTACCTGAACCTCGAGGGTATCAAGGTTGTTTTCTCTATCTACGATCATGAGGTAATGCGGCTTAACCTCGCTAAGTTCAAGAAGCGCAGCCTCGATCTGGCTTGGGAATACGTTAACGCCGCGAATGATAAGCATATCATCAGAGCGCCCTGTAAACCTACTAAGCCTTGCAAGGGTTCTTCCGCACTCGCATCTATCGTAGCTGATGCTTGTAAGGTCCCTTGTACGGTATCTGATAAGAGGAAGCCCCTCTTTTGTAAGCGTTGTAAATACAAGCTCGCCTGTTGTTCCCGGCGCTACGCCCTTAAGACTTTCAGGATCGATTATCTCAGGAAGGAAATGATCTTCAAATACGTGAAGCCCTGCGTGGCAATGGCAGTCGCAGGCAACGCCGGGGCCCATTATCTCTGAAAGTCCGTAAATGTCGTGGGCATCTACGTGGAGCTTTTCTTCTATTATCTTTCTCATGTTCTCTGTCCAAGGCTCCGCGCCGCAGACAGCAGCTTTAAGATGGATATCGTTGATGCTTCCGTCCTCTTCAAGGGTCTCAGCGATGTGAAGAAGATAGGAAGGTGTACAGGCAATTGCGGTAACGCCAAAATCCTTCATCATGGTAAT
>JAEEOQ010000128.1 GCA_016284355.1 Lachnospiraceae bacterium | reverse complement strand
ACGCGTCTATTCCTGTAAGCTCTGACAATCTAGATAAATATTCTTTTCTTGCCTTTTCGTCTTTAGAAAAAACGCCGTCAGGTCTGAAAGCAGGAAGTACTTTAACTTTAAAATCGCTTTTTGCAAGCTTTTCATGCCACTCAAGACTGTCAAGAGGATCGTCTGTGGTACAAAGAAGCTCCACTCCCGATCTTTCAATAAGGCTCCGTGCAGACATATCGGGTTCTTTTAGCTTTTTATTGCAAAGTTCCCAGACATCTTCTGCCGTGTCTTTATTAAGAGTCCCATCGTAACCAAAATAGGTTTTAAGCTCCATGTGGCTCCAATGATATAGCGGATTTCCTATACCTTTATAAAGGCACCCCGCATATGCAAGAAACTTTTCCTTATCGCTTGCGCCCCCTGTTATATACGTTTCGTCTATGCCGCAGGCTCTCATAAAGCGCCACTTGTAGTGATCGCCGCCAAGCCAGAGCTGCGTGATATTTTCAAATCTTTTATCTTCGTAGATTTCCTTTGGATCAAGGTGGCAATGATAGTCGATTATAGGCATAGAAGCCGCATAACTTTCATAAAGGTGTATTGCCGTCTCATTTTCAAGAAGGAAATCCTGTTTTAAAAACTCTTTCATTTTTTTACACTCCGCTGTAAGCTGAAAAACCACCGTCTACAGGTATTACCGTTCCGGTAACAAAGCCTGACAGATCATCATCCAAAAGATAAAGAAGTGTTCCGATAAGTTCGCTCGGCTCTCCAAAACGTCCCATAGGCGTAGCCGCAAGGATCTTCTCTGTTCTTTCTGTGGGCTTTCCGTCTTCCGTATACAAAAGATCTTTATTTTGGGCTGTAACAAAAAAACCGGGAGCAATGGCATTTACACGTATTCCTTCTTTAGAAAAATGTACTGCAAGCCACTTGGTAAAATTGCTTACGGCTGCCTTAGCACCGCTGTATGCCGGAATCTTGGTAAGAGGCGTAAAGGAATTCATAGATGAAATATTAAGTATGCTTGCATGCTTTTTCCCTATAAGATCCTTTGCAAATACCTGAGTTGGCAGCAAAGTACCAAGGAAATTAAGATTAAAAACAAACTGAACTCCCTCAGGATCAAGATCAAAAAAGCTTACCACATCTTTACTTATCTCGTCTCCTTCAAAATAATACTCTTTATCGGTATTTGCACGCTTGTTGTTACCTCCGGCTCCGTTTATAAGAATATCCGCAGTACCAAGGTCTTTGTGAATGAGCTCTGCTGCCGCTAAAAGGCTTTCTTTTTCAAGAACATTTGCTTTATATCCGTATGCAATGCCTCCTTCATCTCTTATCTCTTTTGCGTACCCTTTTGCAGCATCTTCATTAAGATCAAGAAGAGCTACCTTTGCCCCCTCTTTAGCAACGGCCTTTGCAAAAGCACTGCAAAGGACTCCGCCTGCACCTGTTATTACTACAGTTTTTCCTGTTAAATCTATATTCATTAAACTTTACCTCCTATTTTCTTTGGCTTCCTTTTTCAACAGCTTCCCAAAGTCCGTTTATGTAGGCTGCTCCTAAGGCCCTATCATATAGCCCGTACCCCGGCATAGCCTTTTCGCCCCATATCATGCGCCCGTGATCCGGCCTTATAGGTCCGTCAAAACCGGTTTCATAAAGAGCCTTAACTATCTCGTACATATCAAAAGAACCATCCGAAGAAAGATGAGCGGCTTCCTCAAAATCATCCGGGCTGTTAAACTTAAGGTTTCTTACATGAGCAAAATGAATTCGCCCCTTAAGTGCTCTTATCATATGTGGAAGGTCATTGTTAAGGTTGGTACCGTAAGACCCGGAGCAAAATGTTACTCCGTTATGGGGATCATCAACCATCTTCATCATACGCAGGATATTTTCCTCATTAATGATGATACGCGGCAGACCAAACACGCTCCATGCTGGGTCATCGGGATGAATCGCCATTTTGATATCATACTCGTTGCATACAGGCATGATCTTTTCAAGAAAATACTTAAGGTTTGCAAAAAGGTCTTCCTCCGTAACGCCTTTATAACACTCAAACAGTTCCTTAACCTTCTTTAACCTTTCAGGCTCCCATCCCGGCATCACGGTTCCGTTCATATCTCCTGCTATAGATTCAAACATCTTCTCAGGCAAAAGATCATCCACTGCTTTTTGAGTATATGCAAGCACTGTAGAGCCGTCAGGTCTAAGCCTTGCAAGTTCCGTTCTTGTCCAGTCAAACACCGGCATAAAATTATAGCAGACAAGATGTATGTCCTCTTTACCAAGGTTTTCAAGAGAAGTAATATAATTATCTATATACCTATCTCTGTCTTTTCCGCCGTATTTTATTTCCTCATGTACATTTACGCTTTCTATTCCGGCAATTGTAAGCCCCGCATCTTCTACTTCCTTCTTAAGTGCCCGGATCTTTTCCCTTGTCCAGGTCATGCCCGCAGGGACATCATAAAGAGTAGTGATAACGCTCTTTACCCCGGGTATCTGCCTTATCTGCTGCAGGGTAACGGTATCAAAATTTTTACCGTAATATCTTAAAGTCATCTGCATACCTTTATTCTCCTATCTAACCACTCTGGCGCCAGCGCCGCCCATAATGCGCTCTACTTCTGCTCTGTCTGCCATACTGGTATCGCCGGGAGTCGTCATAGCAAGAGCTCCGTGGGCAGCACCGTAGTTAACAGCTGTTTCAGGGTCCCCCGTTTCCATAAGCCCGAAAATAAGACCGGATGCAAAGGAATCTCCGCCTCCTACCCTGTCAAGGATATCAAGGTCCTTGTAGTCCTTTGCTTTATATACCTTACCATCCGCATAGCAGATCGCGCTCCAGTCATTTACACTTGCAGTCTTTACAGTTCTAAGAGTTGTGGCTATTACTTTAAAATTCGGATAGACTTCTGCTGCCTTTTTTACCATCTTCTCGTAGCCTTCAAGGTTAAGACTCTTAAGGTCCTTATCATTTCCCTCTACTTCAAGTCCGAGGCAGGCAGTAAAATCCTCCTCGTTTCCGATCATGATATCAACATATTTTGCAATCTCTTTATTTACTTCTCTTGCCTTCTCACGTCCCCCTATGGCGCTCCACATGGAAGGCCTGTAATTAAGGTCGTAAGAAACCACGGTTCCGTATTTTTTAGCGACCTTTATCACATCTATAACGGTCTTACAGGAAGTTTCGGAAAGAGCCGCGTATATTCCGCCTGTGTGAAGCAGGCGAACTCCGAGCTTTCCAAATAAATACTCTGGGTCAAAATCTGATGGCACAGCCTTTGAGATCGCGGTATTTGCCCTATCTGAGCACCCAACGGCGCCTCTTATGCCAAAACCTCTTTCCGTAAAATTAAGACCGTTTCTGCACACTCTTCCGATTCCATCGGTTTTCATCCACTTAATAAGAGAAGTATCAACGCCTCCCTGCATAATAAGGTCGCAAAGGAGTTTTCCAACCTCATTTTCCGCAAATGCGGTAAGAACAGCGGTCTTCATACCAAAGCACTTTCTAAGGCCTCTTACCACATTATATTCTCCGCCGCCTTCCCATACTCTAAATTCTCTTGCTGTCCTTATGCGGCCTTCACCGGGGTCAAGTCTTAGCATAACCTCCCCAAGGCTTACCGCATCAAAAGCGCAGCTTTCTTTATCTTTAAATTTCAGATCAAACATTTCCTCTAATCTCCTTTACTATCCCTGCTGCTTTTGCAGTAAGATCTTTAATTTCCTCAAACTTTCCTTCAGCGATCAGGTCTTTTTTTACCATCCAGCTTCCGCCGCAGGCTATTATCCTGTTGTATGCAAGATAATCACGCACGTTATTTTCATTTATACCTCCCGTTGGCATAAATGTAAGCTCGGTATATGGTGCAGCTACGGCTTTAAGCATATTAAGGCCGCCTGCTGCCTCAGCAGGGAAAAACTTAACTATCTTAAAGCCCATGTCAAGAGCCTGTTCCATTTCTCCCGGCGTTTGCACTCCCGGTATTATGTTGTATCCTTTATTAAGGCAATAGCTAACCTGCTCCGGGTTAAAGCCCGGTGTTACGAGGAACTTTGCTAACGCTGCCACGGAAGCGTCCGCCTGCTCGTGAGTAAGAACCGTTCCT
>JAEEOQ010000127.1 GCA_016284355.1 Lachnospiraceae bacterium | reverse complement strand
GTTTCCAGTAACCATGATCTTACATGCCGCTCTGTTTCCTGTAATATCAAGACTGACAGAACTATTATTTACCGAGACCCAGTTAATGCCTGCAGGCTCCTTATAAGCAGCGCTAACTACGTTACTGCATAAGAAACATGGCATCAAAGCCAGCATAAGAAATAAATGTAACATTCTTTTCATGTAGCTTCCCCCTTTCTTATTTCTCTGAGATTTTTCGTCTCATTATATATAAACGTAAAAGAGGGCAATTTCTCTACACCTGTTTTTAAAATTTTTTTATTCTATTCTTCCTTCAATCTCTATAATATTCTGAATGCAAAGTGAAAATGCGGAAAAAACACTGCCAACCGTTTTACCGATTGGCAGTGCCTTTAATTTTTGTAAATGTCTATACTGCGCAGATCTCAACCTTTTTCCCCGAAAAAGCAATCCCATATTTTATTATATTGCTTATTCCTCTGTCTTTTAATTCAGTGTCATAGTTCTTTTCTTCAATTTGTGTTAAAGCCTTTTTTGCACTTGATTCAAGGTTTTTCGCATCTGTTTCTGCCTTAAACTCCATAATAATGCCGGGCATTCCGCTTTCTTTCGGTTCCAGAACAAGGTCAAATCTTCCGTCACCTGATTCTCTGTTAGATCTTATAAAGTATTTTGAGGACATTCCTGCCACAAGACCCAGCATCATACCATGATAAAACCCTTCTGCTGCTCCATCAAAACTGCTTATACAAATAACCATATACCTACGAAGCGCTTCTTTAAGTTTGCTTCCGTCATTCATATATAGCGCTTTTTCAAAATCAGCCATAACGTTTCCGTCAAGCCGTCCTTTGAGCCATGATAAGATTTCAGTATTATAGACTCTATGTATTTCTTTGTTTGGAAGTGCCAGTTCCATAAAAGTTCCAAACTCTGTCTCAACAGTTTTGCCAACCGGTTTTAAATACCCTGCAACTAAAAGGAAACTGAATATAGTATCTGTTCCATCTGTAATTTTAGGATAAATAACATCCATGTTAAGTGATGTCTGCACTGTCTTTCCCTGTAACAATCCAAACAAGTTCTCCGCCATATCAGAGGTCAAAGAAGTCATTATCTCATGAATTATCTCGTTGTCACTTGTATTGGTCCAATATGGTTTTGCAAGACAGTTATTGTAAAAATAATTAGCTACAGACCATGGATTGTATATTTCAGTGCTTCCAAAACGATATCCGTCGTACCATTCTTTGATTTCGGACAGTTTATCCTCTTTGCCGTAGTACTCAGTCATTTCCTTAAGCTCATCAGTCGTGAAGCCAAAATACGTGCTATACTTTTCATCAAGTACAGAATTAACGATCAGATTATTAAGTCCACTGAAAAGGTTTTCCTTGGAAACTCTTAAAATCCCGGTTAAAACTCCAAATGACAATGAAGGATTGTCTTTAAGCCCACCTGACATAAAATTTCTCATAAAAGAAATCACTTTGTCGTAAAACCCTTTAGAATGGCCTTGCTGAATCGGAGTATCATACTCATCTATCAATACAATAGTTTTTGTCTTATGATGTTTCTCAAGCATACGACTAAGATTCAGTAAAGCTCGGGTATATTCAACTTCGCTTAAACTATCTGACTGTATTTTTGTCAAATAATCATGTTCTACCTGATTTAGGCTTTGGCTTTCGAATAGTTCATCATGTCTCATAAACTCATCCCGGATCACACTTTTTATTGCCTCAAATGTGCTCTTCCAATCCGAGAACTTAGCATCCTTAAAGGTAATGGAAATAACCGGAAATGCGCCTTGATACTTTCGGTACTTTTCTCCGCAAAGCCATATTTTTTTATCTTTAAAGTATGCGGAAGTGTCTGCCTCAGTCTTTTCAAAATAACTTTTAAGCATATCAAGCGTCAAAGTTTTTCCAAATCTCCTAGGCCTTGTAAACAAAATAACCGGAACCTGGTCATCGATAAGATCTCGAATAAGTAGAGTTTTATCTACATAATAGCTGTTTTCTACCACATCCATATAAGATGTGTTTCCAACAGCGCAGGCAAGAATGGTGGTTTTGTCCGGTTGCTTAGTTGTTTCTTTTCCGCTCATTATCGCTTCTTTAGGTATTTTCCAATCGCGTCCTTCTTTGACCGCACCGGCTAAAGCGCCGCTGTTACACAATCCCACTATTCTTCTGACAGAAAGTCCTAAATAGGCTGCTGCTTCCTTAGTTGAAATATATTCGATATTGGCCATGCTAACACTTCCTTTCGGAAATATATTACCTCTTTTCGGAAATAATGGCAAGTATTTCCGAAAAGAAATATATTATTTTCGAATGATTTCCGAAAATTTCCGAAAGATTGGTTTAAAAAAAGCACTGCCAACCGTTTTACCGATTGGCAGTGCCTTTAATTTAAATCACATTAAACCACCTTTAGTTCTCCGTTTACGCAGTCAACTGTAAGTACGCTTCCTGCTTCCACATCATCTGCGATGATCTTTCTTGCAAGAAGGGTTTCAAGTCTGCTCTGTATGAATCTCTTAAGCGGTCTTGCGCCGTATGCCGGATCAAAGCCTTCATCGATGATGTAGTCTTTGGCGGCTTCGGTAAGCTTAACATCAAGCTGCTTTTCGCTAAGGCGCTTCTTAAGGTCTTCGATCTGGAGATCAACGATTCCCTTAATATTGTCTTTAGTAAGCGGCTTATAAAATACAATCTCATCAAGCCTGTTAAGGAACTCAGGTCTGAAGGACTGCTTAAGCAGTGTATCTACTTCTTTTCTTGCCTCCTCGCTTATCTCTCCGGCAGCGTTTATGCCTTCAAGAATATACGGCGAGCCAAGGTTTGATGTAAGTATGATGATGGTGTTCTTAAAGTCTACCGTACGACCCTGCGAGTCTGTGATACGTCCGTCATCAAGCACCTGAAGGAGTACGTTAAATACGTCAGGATGTGCCTTTTCTATCTCATCAAAAAGGATAACGGCATAAGGTTTACGTCTTACCGCCTCAGTAAGCTGGCCGCCCTCCTCATAGCCCACATATCCCGGAGGCGCTCCGATAAGCCTGCTGACGCTGTACTTTTCCATGTATTCGCTCATATCGATACGGATCATGTTTTTCTCATCATCAAAAAGGCTTTCTGCAAGAGCCTTGGCAAGCTCTGTTTTACCAACACCGGTTGGTCCAAGGAAAAGGAAGGAACCGATAGGCTTTGTAGGGTCTTTGATGCCGGCACGGCTCCTGAGGATACACTCAGCCACCTTCTGCACTGCTTCGTTCTGGCCTATTACACGCCTGTGCAGTATGTCTTCCATGCCAAGAAGCTTGTCTCTTTCGCCTTCCATAAGCTTGCTAACAGGGATACCGGTCCAGCGGCAGATTATCCTTGCAATCTCTTCGTCTGTTACTTTATCTCGAAGAAGGGAGTTCTTGCTCTTTTCTTCTTCGGCCTTTGCCTCTTCTTTCTCAAGCTCTTCCTTAAGGCCCGGAAGCACGCCGTATTTAAGCTCTGCTGCCTTGTTAAGGTCGTAGTCACGCTCGGCACGCTCTATCTGCGCATTGGTTCTTTCTATCTCCTCACGAAGTGACTGAACCTTGCCGATGCTCTGCTTTTCGTTTTCCCATTTTGCCTTCATCTCGTCAAACTGAGCACGGTAATTGGCAAGTTCTTTTTGAACCTCTATAAGGTGTTCCTGTGAAAGTCTGTCGTTTTCCTTCTTAAGAGCCGCCTCTTCTATCTCATGCTGCATGATCTTTCTTGAGACTTCGTCAAGCTCAGTAGGCATAGAATCCATCTCGGTACGGATCATGGCGCAGGCCTCATCTACAAGGTCGATAGCCTTATCAGGAAGGAACCTGTCTGAAATATATCTGTTTGAAAGCACTGCTGCGGTAATAAGGGCCTGGTCTGTGATCTTTACTCCGTGGAACACTTCGTATCTTTCCTTAAGACCACGAAGGATAGAAATGGTGTCTTCAACCGTCGGCTCATCTACCATAACAGGCTGGAAACGACGCTCAAGAGCAGGATCCTTTTCAATATACATCCTGTATTCATTAAGAGTAGTGGCACCGATACAGTGCAGCTCGCCCCTTGCAAGCATTGGCTTTAAGAGGTTGCCCGCATCCATGGCGCCGTCGGTCTTGCCGGCACCTACTATGGTGTGAAGCTCATCGATAAAGAGGATTATCTTTCCTTCGCTCTTCTTTATTTCCTGAAGTACTGCTTTAAATCTTTCCTCAAACTCACCGCGGTACTTTGCTCCCGCTACAAGGGCGCCCATATCAAGTGAGAAGACCTTTCTGTCTTTAAGACTACCCGGCACATCGCCCTTTACGATACGCTGTGCAAGCCCCTCTGCGATGGCTGTTTTACCAACGCCCGGCTCACCTATAAGTACAGGATTGTTCTTTGTCTTACGGGAAAGGATACGGATAGTGTTTCGTATCTCCTCGTCTCTTCCGATAACAGGGTCAAGCTTGCCGTTTCTTGCCAACTCAACAAGATCCTGTCCGTATTTTGCAAGGACATCGTATGTCTCTTCCGGGTTCTGGCTTGTAACACGCTGCGAGCCCCTAACGGCCTGAAGGGCTTCAAGAAATCTTTCCTTTGTAATGTTAAAGCTTCTGAAAAGCTCACTCATAAGCCTGTCGGCCTTGACAATGATACCGAGCATAATATGCTCAACGGATACGTATTCATCTTTCATCTGCTTTGACTCACTAAGTGCCTCATCAAGAGCATTTTCGGTATCTTTTGTAATGTAGATGTTTCCCGACATACTGCTGCCCGATACCTTCGGGTATCCGTCAACAACGTGCTGCACCTCAGCCCGGATATTTGGTATGGAGATCTCCATCTTTGATAAAAGCTGGTAAATTAGCCCCTCACTGTTATCTGTCAGAGCCTTTAAAAGATGTGCCTGCTCGATCCCTGAAGAGCCTGCGTTGGCAGCGATATTGCTTGCCTCCTGAATGGCTTCCATTGATTTTTCAGTCATCTGGTTCTGGTTTATCATATTCATTCACCTCATTTCAACGTAAACAAAGCGAAAGATTTAACTTCCGCTTTGCCATAATGTGTATTCATTTTCTGACTATAGATTACTACAACCTTTTTCTCTTTACAATTAACAATCTATAAAAAAATAATAAAAAGATCAGTTCGCTTCAGAAATTGTCTCTGCCAGCATTTCAAAAAGCCTGCCAATGTCGATAGGCTTTGCGATGTGGCCGTTCATGCCTTCTGATATAGCCCTTTTTTCATCTTCTTTAAAGGCATTTGCAGTCATAGCTATGATGGGTATGTTTGCCTTTTTCTTATCCTTAATGTTTCTGATCTCATGTGTTGCCTTGTATCCGTTCATATTCGGCATCTGGATATCCATAAGGATAAGGTCGAAGGTTCCGGCTTTCATGTCATTAAGCTCTCTTACACACTCGATGCCGTCGCACACTCTTACAACATTTATTCCTGCGTCTCTTAAGATCTCTACGGCTATTTCCGCATTAAGATCGTTGTCTTCAGCAAGAAGTATTGTTCTTCCCCTGAATAATTCGAGGTTGATTTCGGCCTTATGCTCGTTGCAAAGCCCTCTCTTTGTACCAATCCGATGAGGCAAGACCGTGGTTACCTTTGTTCCCTTGCCAAGTTTGCTTTCAATCCTGATAGTTCCATTCATAAGCTCCACAAGGCGCTTTACGATAGGAAGCCCCAGTCCGGTACCCGAAATATTTGTAGTCTTTTCGTTTCGCTCTCTTGCAAAATCGTCAAATGCATGGGAAAGGAATTCTTTGCTCATTCCGATGCCGTTATCTTCTACAGAAAACTCTATAAGGCACTCGCCCTTTTTCTCACCCGGAAGCTCATTTGTTACAATGTGGATCCGGCCGCCCTCCGGGGTGTATTTAACTGCGTTGCTGATTATATTAAGCAGGACCTCTTCTACATGTACCTTATCAATATACAGATATCTGTGTGTTATATTGTTTTCAACACGGCACAAAAGAAATTTCTCCCTGAAGGCCGCATTAAACATAACATAACATGATTCAAGAAACTGTGCAGTATCGGTAAGATCTTCCGTTATTGAAATGTCGTTGCTCTCGATCCTTGCCATCTCGAGGACACTGTTTAGAATATCAAGAAGTTTTTCACCGGATGTATGGATGTTATTAAGGTATTCGCGTACTTTTTCGGTATCGTCAAGCCTTTTTATGGCAAGGTCTGTAAAGCCGATTATGGCATTAAGGGGCGTACGGATATCGTGGCTCATGTTAAAAAGGAAGTTTGATTTGGCTATGTTTGCAGCTTCGGCCGCCTCTTTTGCCTCCTCCAGCTCTTTTTGTTTTTTTAATAGCTCGCTCTGAATATTGGAATCAAATCCCTGGTTCATATATTCATCCTCCGGCGCGTTCCCCTAAAGACCTCATTGCCTCTACCCCACTTTGATAAAGCGTCTATGCTTATATTAACACAAAAGCGTAAATTTTACAAATTCTATTTCAGTTTTTATGGTTTTTTCTTTAAATTCAGCTCCTTGTAACCAATTGTTAGTGTTTTTATTTTGGCAAGGCACTTATGGCGGGAGTTATTCCTTTTATCCCTGCAAATGCCGTAAAAATAATAATTGCAGCGTTCCTTGGAAGAACGCTGCAAAGTAAACTTAAAAACATATTGAATTAACACACACTAAACTCCGGAATCCACCTGCTTACCCTTAAGGTTGGCAGCGTCAAGGCTTTTGGAGTTTTGTGCGTATGGGTTGTTTTCGTAATATCTGATCTGAGTGTAGGTAGTACCTCCGGAAACGTAGATACGCCCGCACTCAGGGCATCTGGCCGTATGAATGGCCACATTTGCGGAAACAACCTTTCCGTTACCTTGTGCCGCCTTTTTATATGCATTACTCACGTGCTCGCCCTCATGAGCGCGCACAGCAGCGTAGGCTGCATTTGGTGCTATATGCGCCGCAGACTTAAAAGACACCATCTCATCAGAGCCGTCTTTGTACTTGCGGTGCTTACAGGTCTCGCACTCCTGAGGAGTGGACCTCTTATTTTTCTCTTTTTCTTCAGCCTTTTCTTTTTCAGCCTCCAGAGGACTTTCTTTGATAACACCCATCTGCTTTAGGTAATCCTCTTTGGCCTTCGACATATAATCGCCGCCGTAGCCTGTATTTAACCCGATCTGCATAGCCGCCTCCTTTAAAAAGAAACGTCTTACACTACTAATGTTAGTATACTACATTTCGGGCCATCAAACAATGGCTCACTATGCCTCTTTTTCCTTCTTAAGATCTGCAAGGTAGTTAACTGCAGATAATGCGGCAACATTGCCTTCGCCTGCTGCCTTTATGTACTGATATGGTGCTCCTGTTATATCTCCGCAGGCAAAGAGGCCGGGAAGATTGGTCTTAAGGCTTCTGTCTACCACAACATGGTTGTCTTCGATGGAAAGACCCGGTACAAGCTGGGACGGTGCAACGTTTTCTCTTAAGATAAAAATGCCGTCTGCCTCAAGCTTTCCGCAGTCAAGGCTAAGGCTCATCTTAGCACCGTTTCTTTCAATACTAAGCACCTTTGCGCCCTTAACTATCTCGATATTGCCTCCAAGCTCGCCTTCGCCTTCGTACATCTGAACGTAAGTTACTTTATCTGCAACCTCTGCAAGGAATTTTGCCTCGGCTTCTTCTTTTTCGGAGTATCCGATAACTATTGCGCTCTTGCCTCTGTAAAGTGCTGCATCACATGTAGCACAGTAGCTTACTCCGCTTCCAAGGAATTCAACTTCTCCCGGAAATGGCTTTGAAACAGACATTCCACACGCAAGGATCACTGAGTCTGCCTCGTACATCTCTCCGTTACCCTGAAGAGCGAAAAACTCACCCATGGCATATACTGTGGTAATCTTATCTTCAGTAATGGTAATGCCCATTTCATCAATGTGCTTTAAAAAAGCATTCTGCATGTCCTCTCCTGATACGCTGGGAAGACCGAGGGAATTCTGTACCGTGTGTGCTTTTT
>JAEEOQ010000126.1 GCA_016284355.1 Lachnospiraceae bacterium | reverse complement strand
CTCTTTGATCTTGTTAATGCGGTAAACGATGGTGTTTTTGTGTATGAAAAGCTCGTCTGAGACTGCTTTGATGCTGCCCCCGTTTTCAAGGTAGGAATGCAGCGTAATGGTAAGGTCTGCCTTGTGCTCTCTGTCGTATTCAAGGATCGGCTCTAAGATATCCACACTCATCTCTTTTAAGATAAGAGGGTCTGAAATAGAGTAAAACAGGCGCTTTACACCGATATTATCAAAATACGTAAGACTTTCTGCCTTTTCAATAGACATTCTTGCCGCAAATACAGCTCGTCTGAAGGAAATAGCGATATTTGAGGCATCATTTACGGCAGAGCCGACGCCTACGTAAATGTGGCGATCCGGCATACGGTGGGTTGCACGGGACATAAAGCCCTCTATTATCTCCTTTGCCGACGCGTCATCTACCGCATTTAAGGCAAGTACAAAGTAGCCATTGTAGTAGAAGAAATGGCCGTTATGGGAAATGTTTTCAAGGTAGATCTGAAGCCTGTAGCCGATACGTTTTCGCTCAACAGAGTCCATGGAATCAAGGTCGTCTGTGGTAAGGAGGATGATCTGGAACCGCCCGTCCACATCAAAAACCTGAGAGAGTTCTTCTATATACTCGTCCTTCAGGCCCGGTTTTTCTATGGCTTTTATAAGGGCCGCACTGGTCTGCTCGTCGGTCTGGGTCTGGAAAAATATTCGCACGGTCAGGTCTTTTATCATCTCCGACATGGTAACATCCCAGGGGGCCGTAAGAAGGGGAAGGTCGCAGTTATCGCAAAACTTTATTATGGACTCAGGGATCTCCTTTATATAGTGGCCGGTATTTATAATAAGGCCGGCAGCGTGGCGCTCATCAAGGGCGGTTACAAGCTCGAGAAGTTTTTCTTCCGTTCCAAAGCCAAGGCCTGTTGTAACTACAAGTTCCTTACCTCTAAAGTCCTTTGTAATGACAGTATCTTCCACCATAAGCAGCCAGCTGATGGAATTTGCCCAGCCGTTACGCCCGGCTATCATCTCCATTTTGTATTTGCTCTTTGAGATTATAAGCATGTCTTCGATCGTAAAACCCATACGCTTTCTCCTTTGGCACAAAAACTTTTATATATCTTCCCTTATTATACCATTTTTTTGTGCCGGCGTAACAAACATTTTTACACAAAAAAGGTGACCCGCGAAGGATCACCTTTCGATAATTAAATTAAATCTACAAGCTCGATATCAAAATTAAGTTCTTTTCCTGCCATCTCGTGGTTTGCATCAAATGTGATGGTTGTGTCGTCTTTGGCAGCTACCTTTACAGGGAAAGGCTGTCCGAACTGGTTTGTAAGGTAAGCCATCTCGCCTGCGTTAAGGTCTTCAGAGCCCGGAAGCTCTGCTATATTAAGTGTAAAGATCTGGCTTTCATCAGGCATACCGTATGCGTCTTCCGGCATAAGATGTACGCTCTTCTTTTCGCCTACCTTCATATCTACCACAGCAGCGTCAAAGCCTTTTATCATCATACCTGCGCCGCAGATAAACTGAAGGGGCTCACCGCGATCATATGAAGAATCAAACTGTGTACCGTCGTTTAATGTACCCTTATAATGTACCTTTACGATCTTTCCGGCGTTAGGACCTTCGATAAAGATACGAGGCTCACCGCAGCCGCTGCATCCGCCACAGCCACCGCCGCAACCACTCTCGCAGTCACCGGCGCATCCGCCGCAGGCTTCCTCTTCTTTTTCTTCCTTATCGTGTCCGTGGCCATGCTCATGATCATGATGATCACAGTTAACATCCTGAGAAATGAGCTCGCCCTTAAGGTAAGCCTCTACTGCTGCATCTGCATCGCCTACAGCGCCTGAATAAACCTCAAGGCCGGCCTCGCTAAGAGCATCTTTTGCGCCCTGGCCCATACCGCCGCAGATAAGAACCTTAACATCTTTATCTGCAAGAAGACCTGCAAGAGCCTCATGGCCAAGGCCATCGTTTCCTACTACCTCTGAAGAAACGACCTTTCCGTCTTCAATCTCGTATATCTTAAAGTTTTCTGTCTTTCCAAAATGCTGAAAAACTTCGCCATTTGCATAAGTTACTGCAAGTTTCATATATTTTACCTCTTTTCTTGTCGCAATGAGTCCATTATAACATGTAAAAATAAAAATGCAAGCAAGTGAAAAGGACGGAAGTTTTTGCTTCCGCCCCTATCTTTATTAATTAGATCTCATATTAAACTGTAATGAAGTCGTATTAGGACTTGTATAGATCCGAACCCTGGTCTGCGAATTTACAGTATATTCAAATTCGTTATCTTCCTCTATAATAGTCCATGTCCAGTTTCCGGGAGCTATAAAGGCAACACCGTTATTGAAGGTAACTGTAAAAGTTCCGGTACCTCCTAACATAGGATCTCCGCCAGGAGCCCAGGTGGCTGCCGGCGAGTTTTCTGTTAGATTGGCTTTGATGTACACCTTCTCCCCGCTGTAAATCTCAGCGTTATCAGCTAATGCAGGAGTATCTTTTGCCTGTCTGTATACCTGGTAAGTAACGGTATTTGCAGCTCCTGTAGTTCTGATCGTCCCCGGGGTCCAGGTAAGAGTCATGCCGCCGCTTGCACCGGGTAAAGTAACCTCATAGGTGTAGTTGCCGTTTGAATCCGGCTGAGCTGATAAAGCTCCAAGTTCCTGTACATTAGTTCCGCCACTCTCAAACGAAAGTCTTAGCATAGGAGCAGGTATTTCTTCATACTGCGCAACAAACACCAGCGGTAACTCTACGTCATAACTGCCTGACGTTTTGCTCTTTGCCACAAACAAAAGATTACCGGCAACATTCTGTCCATCTGTATATGTGCTGCTGCCATCGCTAAGATCAACATCTGAAGGAATGCCTGTAAGCTTATAACCTGCAAAACGCCATCCCGGCGCAGCCTGAACCGAATCAGGAAGTGTTAAGCCAAAGGTATAAGCCCCGGTGGTTTCATTAAACTCAGCGTTAGTAATCTGAGTTTCACCAGGAATTGTTGAACTCGGATCAAAATGTGCACCCGGTTCAATTCTGTATGAACCCGTAAAATACTTAGAACTTGCAACATAATTTAAGGTCATACTTGTTGTACTTGTTGCATAGCTTAACGGCATAGTTATAGTATTTGCATATACGCCCTGAGAAATCTGACTTCTGCTTATGGAAACTACTTCAGGTAATGTTTCCTGTAACTTCCATCCAAGAAGTTCTCTACCCGTATCATTTCCGGTTGGTGTAAGTGTAGGTTCTGTGATTGGCTCTAAGGTGATATTGTTACCCTCTATGCTACCATAAACATATCTCTGTGTCTGAGGCGCACTGCCTATGCTGTAATGGCTGCCGGGATCATAATTAACTGTAACATCTGCCCTTAAAACAGTATCAACATCAAACCTTGTATAATAAGCATTTGCTTCTGTAAATGATGAATCAGGTATATGGAATATGTACCTTGATCCTCTGCTTAAATAATCAACCTCATTACCATTTGTATCAGTTACTTGAATGCCATCACCCAATGATCTAACCTTGCCATAAAAGTTAAGCATTCCCGCGTCTTCTTGATTATTAAGGAATCCAGAGTCTTCATTAACCCGAGGTATATCGGCTGAAAAACGCCAAATAATATTACCTGAGTTATTTAGGTCATACCCCTCTATTCCCATGGTATATTGATTTACTGTACCACCCTTAAATGCTACTGATTTAAAATGTACATTTTGTGCGTCCATGTTAAGTCTCATATCGATTTCATCAGTGAGCCTAAACTGATTGGAATATACTTTTATTGTGCTGGCAGTAGCAATAGTTACGTACTGAGTATAATCAGATATATCCGCATCTTCCTCGTTTACAACAAATCTGCTTACTATATCAGCCGCAACCTTTCGGCTGTCACTATAAACAACCGGTT
>JAEEOQ010000009.1 GCA_016284355.1 Lachnospiraceae bacterium | reverse complement strand
AGAAGGAGAGAGGATGTTTCCATTCTCATCAGCTTCTTCGATCAGCAAAGTACCGGTAGTCTCAGTTACCACATCTGCATTAGTCTTTTTAGCAGATCTGGCAACTATTACGGTATTATCGTTGCCATCGTAGCCATAAGTGGTATCTGTTCCATCAGAACACCTAGCGCTAAGCAATCTTCCTGCTGCATCTACCTCGTATAAAGTAACTATTTTGCCAAGTTTTGCATCAGCATAAGTGACAACCTTTGCTGTTCTGTTACCTATTGTATCATAAGCATATTCTGTTGTCTTATCTTTTTCCGATACTTTTACAAGCTGTCCGAGAAGATCATACTCGTAGGAAATATTAGTTGTTATTGCACCTTCTGAAGCAACGCTGTTATCTGTTCTGATTTCCTTGATAACGTTATGATTTAAGTCGTATTCATATTGCTCAAACGATGTGGTATCATCATTTGAATTCGCATGCTGAATTTCGATAAGATTTCGTGCTTTATCGTATATAAATCTGTTGCAGAGGGCATTCATTATACCCGATTCTTTATTCAATTCTAATATCTTTAATTCTTCATCTTTTGCGCCGTTACCATTATAGAAATCAGCAACAAAAGTTTTAAATATCGGCATAGAATTAGGGTTTTCTACAATGCTATATACGTTTTCATCGCCCTCGACAGCAAATGTTTCACGATTAAGCTTGTCGTATAACAAAACTGCGGCATTTACAAGATTATCTTTGGTATCAAAAAAGCTTTTGATTACTATTTGATAATCATCGTGAATATTGTCGTAGCTTACAGTCTCTTTACCAACACCATCAGTCTCTTTGCCTGTCAGTCTTCCTTCTTTGTCGTATGTATAGTTTATAAGTGAGGTAACTTCGCCGTCTTCTTCAAGAGCAGAAGTGAGTTTATTGCCATTCTTATCGTAGGTATAAACATGACTCTCTGTTCTTCCCGCCTTGCTCTTTGCTTCTTCTTTTAAAACTCTTCCAAAAGCATCGTATGTATAACTTACAATTGTTCCGGATTTTTGTGTCTGAGTTCTTAAAAGCCCATCTGGTCTGTAAGTAAAATACTCGCTCTTTCCATTAGCATCGGTTCTCTTAACAAGTTTTCCGAGATTGTTATACTCAAAGGTTATAACGTTTCCGGCAGCATCTATCTGCTTTGTCACATTTCCAGCGTTATCATATACATATTCTGTATAGTTACCGTAAGAGTCTGTTACTCCGGTAAGGTTATCAAGAGCGTCGTAATAAAATGTTGTTACAGAAGAACTGTCTTCAGTGATCTTAACAGTTTTCTTTTTAAGTCTTCCTCTGTAATCGTATGAGTCTTTAGTGCTTCCCCCTATTGCATCCTTTGTTTCGATAAGGTTGCCATCAGCATCGTATGAATATGTGGTTTTATTCTTCTCTCCATCAAGTTCACTTATTTCTCTGCCGGCCTTGTCATAAGTAATAGTCCTTATGTCATCTCCAAGGGCATTTGTCTCAATGATAAGTCTTCCGAGAGCATCGTAGGAAAGAAGAGAAGAATTTCCTCTCCAATCTGTAGTCTTAACTTTATGACCCTCATGATCATATTCATAAGCAGTGGTCTTAGTAATGTCAGCATAAAGTGTTTCTGATGTAAGCCTGTTTAAGTGGTCATACCTGTATTCAGTCTTTACTCCATTAGCATTTGTATATGAGATCTTATTTCCGAGAAGGTCATATTCAAAGCTTTCTGTGATCTGATCTTCAGGGGCATTAACATCATAACTTCTTGTCGTAATGACATTTTTCTTTGAGTTATATGCATTTTCAGTTACGAGTCCAAGGCTTGTTTCTTTTCTTACAGCATTTCCATACTCATCATAGGAATAAGTATTAACAAGCCTGTTTGCCGAATCATCAGCATTTACTGTTTCTTTTACACATCTGCCAAGATTATCATACTCATAAGTTGTAGTACATCCAAGAGCATCGGTTTTCTTAACGCATCTTCTTAAGATATCGTATTCATAAGTATTCTTGGTTATTTCAGGTTTCCCTGTTTCTTTTACACTTTCTTTAAGAAGGCTTCCAAATGCATTATATACGAATACTTTCTCACCGTAAGAATCTTTTTCGGATACGACATTGCCCAAAGCATCGTAGTCATATATCTTTCCACTCTTACCTTTAGTGCTTTCTCTTGCCGTCTTTTCGGAAGCTTTTTTACCGTTAGGGTAAAAGGTATAAGTGGTGCCATTACCAAAAGCATCTGCTGTTTTTGTAAGATTTCCGGAAAGATCGTAGTTAAAAGTATGCCAGGTCGCTGGAGTATTAGCATCTATAGAAACATCGTAAATCCTTTCAGAAACAGTCTTTCCATTTTCTCCGTATGAAAACTCGGTTCTTGAAAGAGTGTATGGATCTACGTCTTCTTTGTAATTATTTGCGCTGACTCTAAGAGTCTCTCCGCCAAGCCAGTTAAATCTGCTAAGTGTGGTTCCACCCTCAGCATCATTTGTAAGAACGACGTTTCCAAAAACATCATATTCATATGAGCAGGCAGCTGTATCCTTTTCACTTCCACAGGTACGTTCTGTAGTCTGAGATGTTACAAGTCCGGCAGCATTTTTCTTTACCGTTACTTTAAGAGTTTCTAGTAATGCACCTTTTTCATCAAGAAGAGTGCTTGTACTTTCAGTTATGCCTTTTTTGTAATCATAGGTAAAAATCGCAATATCTGCATCTTCGCTGCTTAGGATAACATCGCCGGCGGTGTTGTATTCATGCCTTACCAAAATTGGTGCACCGGCTGTGCCGTCAGTTTTCTTAGCATAAGTTTTTCTTAATGTTTCACGGCCTGCTGCATCATAGGTGTAATCAATAACAACAGTAGCATGAGTAAGATCATCATCTGTTACTTCTTTAAGCACAGACTTACCGTATTCTTCTGACACTTCCGTAAGATTAAGACCCTCAGAAAGATCTGATTTTGCCCCTGTATATGTTCTTAATACATTTCCGTTAAGATCCGTAGCAAGCGTGGTGATAACAGGCTGAATGTCTATAAGTGAAAGGCTTCCATCTGCATTAGCCTTATAGTCTCTTCCGGTAATCTCCTGATATCTTAAGCTGCCGTCTTCGTAATAATACTTCTCTTCTGTATATCTTTCAGATGTGCCGTTATATGGCACATTTTCCACATATACTTTCTTAGATAAAGTTCTTCCTCCATTGTCGGAAACATAATCTGTTCTCTTATAAAAAGTTTCGCCATTTATAATTGTCTGAGGCTCATAAGTTCTTATGACTCTACCGGCTATATCTCTTTCAGTTATCTCTTTACTTCCGTCAGGACGTGTTTTACTCTTTATATTCCCGTCTCTATCGTAAACAGTAACAGTTTTAAGAGCATCTTTCTTACTTCCTTTAACATACTCTTTAACTGTTCTTCCCATACAGTCAGTAACAGAAACCTTTTCTATATAGTCTGAAGCTTTGTTTGCTCCGTCTTCTTCAGAACTTATTGTGTTTTTGATCTCATCTTCACCAACGAGATAGTCTTTCTCGGTAGTAACAATACCGCCTTTTGTATTCTTTTCGTAAGAATACTCAGCAAGTGTTTTTTTCGATTCTTTTCCGTTTGCTACTGTAATAAGAGACTTTCTCGTCACTCTGTCAAGGTTATCATACTCATACGCATAAGTGGCACCCTTAAGATCTTTTTCAAGGATAACTCTGCCTTCGTCGTCATAAGAGTATTCAGAAACACCACCCTGTATGTTTACGACCTTTACAATTTTGCCGTTGGCTCCGTATGTGTAAATGTCATCAGAATTTGGCGTAACTTTTCTTACAGGAAGACCGGACTTATCAAAGGTAAGTTCAGTTACCCCGCCATCTTTAGCAAGAGTTTTAATTAACTGACCATCTTCATCGTAAGCATACTTTTCAGTATTTCCTTCTCCGTCAGTATAGGATATCTTTCTTCCCATTTCGTTGTAGGTATAGGAAGCAATATTTCTAAAGGCACCATTAAAAAGCCTGCTTTCTGTAAGCAAGTTTCCTGAAGCGTCGTATGTGTAAAGAGTTTTATCACCAGCAGCATCTCGAACAGACTCTTTAAGACCTTTAATAGCCGCTCCGCTAGTAATAGCAGCACCGGTAATGTATGTAACTGAAGTAATGCTATAGTCTGAAGCACTTGCATCATATGTGGCTACATCTGCATTCCAGTTTTCAACAGCAGTTTTAGCTGCCGCATAAGTTGATCCGTTTTTAAGAGCAAGAGCACTTCCAAGGTAATACCTACCATCTTTACTGTAAACGTAATAAGTTGTCTTACCTTCACCTGTTATTTCAGACAGTTTATTTCTGAATGAATCGTAAGTGTTTTTTACTTCACTTCCATCAGGATAGGTAGTTTTTATTACATTTCCTTCAGAATCGATATCAAAACTTGTTATATTGCCGTATCTGTCTGTATAGCTTCTAAGGTCACCATAGTATTTTTCAGCGCTTTCATAGGTATATTCAAAACGCTCAATAAGACCATCCGGATCTACTATAGAAGTATTCTCACACATGGCATCATAGTAGTAAACCCAGGTTTTAGCAGTTTCACCCTTTTTAGTTATTGTAGTTTTTCTGCCTTTTTCATCATACGTATAAGTGTAGCTTCCGCCATCTGAATCTGAAAGGGCAGTAACCTTATCCTTTGCATCTCCCTGTCCATGAGTGTAAGTAAGAGATAAAATAGTCCTTCCTTCACCATCGGTAACCTTGCTTAAGTATTTTTCACTGTCATACTCAAATGACATAAACATTCCACTAGGATATGTCACCTTAGAAAGAAGCTTTTTCTTGTTGTATGTGTACTCTACCTTTGTTCCGTCGCTGCAGTCAGCACTTACAAGGCGACCATCAGCATTGTATGTAAAATCAAAGCCTTTTCCCGTAGCTTCACGCACTTTTTCAGGCTTTCCGTTCTTGTTAAGTGTAATGATTGTTTTGTTTCCATATCTGTCAGAAATGCTAACAAGTCTGCCCTTAGAGTCAAAATCATATTCAGTAAGGTCAAGAGCAGTATATTTATAGCAGCCATTTTCTTTTGAAAGTTTTGCTCTGCTGTATAATCCGGTATATGAGCCGTCATCCTCTCTTTTAAAGGAAACGTTGCTTCCTGTTGGAAGAATAACTGTTACATATTTGCCATCTTCCTTTATCTTTCCCTCAAAGGAAAGCCTGTAACCTCTTCCGAGGATACCTTCTTCATCATCCCTTGAGTTATAGGTTCTTGAAAGCACAATTGCAGTTTCATCATCGGATCTGAATATGGTGTGATCTGTAAAAGCAGCACTGTAGTTTCCTGTAGATGGCGTAACTCCACTGTTTCCATAATGGAATCTTTCAACGCCTGACGCAAGTTCGTTAATTACATACCATGTATCCGCATCCTCGCCCACATAAGGAGTAAGTCCTGAAGCAACGCCCGGTCCTTCGTAGTCATCTGTTTCTCTTTTGTTTCCTGTAAGAAGTCCGTATGCATCGGCTCTGCCGTATGTTGCCTTATCTTTAAGGTTTGTACAGTCAGTAGCATAAGTATAAAGCCTTGTTTTAAGCTCATTCCATGAAAGAGAAGGAAGATAACTTTTTCCAAGTGCGAGAAGACCTGTTACAAGCGCTGCTGAGGCAGATGTACCTGTAACATAACCATATCCGTTTGATGGAATTGTGGTTCTTATATCACATCCCGGAGCTGCAATATCAACATTTTTTCCATATGCAGAAAAATCTGCAAGGACACCAAATACATCAACGGCAGCAACCGAAATGATGTTATCAAGGTCAAAAGCAGCCGGGTAAACAGGGGTTTCTGATGTGTCTTTAGCTGAGTTTCCTGCACCACAGACAAAGAGAATACCACTGTCTTTCATAGCCTCATAAAGAGCCTGGTTATTGTCGCTACCTGAAAAACTGCAGTTAATAAGGGTAACTCCCTTATCTTTGGCATACGAAATAGCTTTAATTGCGTCAGATGTATAGCCCTTATTTCCGTTTATAAACTTAAGAGGCATCACTTTAACGCCTGAGGCTGCGCCTTTTATCTCGCCTGATATATCACTTCCTGCTATAAGGCCCGCCATAGTTGTTCCGTGCTTATCGCTTTCAGGACCATCATAAACAGTGTTATCATCATTTGAAAAATCCCAGCCATTTACATCATCTATATAGCCATTGTTATCATCATCGATGCCATTGTCTGAAATTTCACCTTTGTTGACCCAGATAGAATCCTTCAAACCTTCGTGATTTGTATCAATACCACTGTCAAGGATTCCAACTACTACATCAGAACTTCCCTCTGTAAGTTCCCAAGCAGGAAGAAGATTAAGGTCTACACCTGCTCTTGCAATATGTCCCTCAATTTCCTGCCCTGTATTCGATGCATACCACTGAAGAGGGAATTCATCATTTACAGGAAGAGCGGTAACTTCAAGTTCAAAATCTTCCTGAACATACTCTACGCCCGGTAATTCTTCAAGATAGCTCTTAAGTTTAGCTACCTCAGATTCACTCTTAGCCATGATGATATCGATATCGAGTTTTTCACTTGTAAACTCTAAAGTAAAATCAAGCTTAGAAGAAACAAGTTTATCAAGGCCGTTTTTAAGGTCGGCTTTTAAACTCTCTGAGTTTATTCTTTGCAAATCTAAAGCCTTATCGTTGTTCAGTTTGCTTTTTAGCCCCGAAAAACTTTGGAGACTGTCTCTTAAATATGACTTTAAAGAACTGTCAGCATTTTCGTTATACTTGACGATAAGTCCTCGTTTTCCGTCATACTTTTTCTTTAAGTCTATGGGTTTTGAAATGATTTTCCCATTATCAGACTTAAATCTTTCAGTAAGATCTTCAAACCCTTCTGTAATCTTTTCAAAGCTGCCACTTAAATCTTCTGCTGCATTTCTTGCAGCTTCTCCTGCTGCATAGGCACTCTTTTCTGGGATCATACTAAGAACAAGAGTAAGAGCAAGCAGAAGACTTACCACCTTTTTAAGCGTTTGTCTATATTTATTTTTCATTTACTTAACCACCTCAAATACAATATCTCCATCTGTTAACGATCTTATAAGGATATCTGCTGCAGGGTACAGATCTGATGCGTAATCAACTTCACAGATTATGCCTATATAAATCTTCTCGTCTTTGTAATATACATATATGTTCCTGCCGCCAAATTTGAACTTTCCGTCGTTATCAGGAAGTTCTTTTTCTTTGCTTGTAGCAAGAAGATCAACTATTTCCACTTTATCTGCATCTGTGCGGAAAGTGACAGAATATCTGCTTTCTGCAGATACATTCGAAAGAGGAAGTCTTACTCTGTAATAGCTGCCTTCTTTAGCTGTAAAACCGGTATCTTCAAGGCCTGTAACAGTTCTGTCTGTGTAAACAACACCATTTTCATTTTTTGTTCTCACAGAAACAGTACTCTCAGATGAGATGTTCTCATCTATAGCTTTTACTGTAACTATATATTCGGGTCCTGCGTTAAGTCCTTCTATTGTCACACTGTTTTCTGAAAGATTCTTAACAAATTCACCATTTACATATACTTCATAAGATGACGCACCCGCAACCATAGGCCATGATAGCTTAACTAAGCTGATACCCGCGCTAACTACGCTAATCTCAGGAGCATCAAGGCTTTCTGCTACGAGCCTTTCAGCAACTGCACCGGTTTCAAGAGACGAACTTTCGCTAAATGAACTTACTCCAAAACTATTAACTGCTCGAACTCGTACAATAAGGTTCTCGCCGTTATAGAATGTCTCATCTAAAAGATTCGTGTTCTCTACTTCTATGGCAGTTTCACTTGTTATGGCGCTTTCTGTGACTATAGCACCTCCGCTTACAAGAGAAGTAACTACGTTGCTTCTATAAACGTATGCAATGGCGTTTATGCCGCTTATGATCTCGCCATTTATTTCAAGATCGTATGCTTCCGCACCCTCGCAAGGTTCCCACGTAATCTTTGCATATTCGCCCTGACCGATAATGCTTGTTATAACAGGAACTGCAGGAAGCGAGCTGTCTTCAAGTATCATAATAGGATCAGAGAATTTGCTCTTTGTATAAGAGTTTCTTGCTCTTACTCTATACTCATGTCTACTGCCGGCAAGCAAACCTGAAAGCGTATATTCAGTTGTGTTCCCGAGATTATAAACGTCTCCGTCGATCTCAAGTTCGTAGGAAATTGCACCTTCTATAGCACTCCAGCTTACAAAAGCACTGTTTGTACCAATAGCACATCCACTAACTACAGGAGAAGGTAATTCATCATAAAGAACTGACCTCTTTTCGGTTCTCACAGAAGCTGTTTCGCTTTCGTATCTGAGACCATCTTTTCCAAGAGCAGTTACTTTGATATCGTATACAGTATCTGGTGATAATCCGTCTACCAAGATTTCTTCACCTGAGCTTACAGTAGCGTATGATTCAGATATTTCAAAACCTGTTTCAGATAAAGAAACAAAACTATCATTAAGTTTTACCTCGTATACAGTGTCGACAGGATTCTCGTCTTTTATCTGAAGTTTAAGCTTTTTCTTTTGAACAATAGGCTTAACTTCCGGAATAGCAGCACATGTGTTGATAGTGCCTTCTTTAGTGCTTACAAGCCCAGCGCCGTTTAACACTTCAATCTTATACGAGTATGTAGTATCAGGAGAAAGACCATTTGCCGCATAGCTTGAGCTATCAGCGAAATCGTCTGAATCTCCGTTTATAGTAAACTTATAGCCGATCACTTCGGATAGATTATCAGAAGCATCAACCACAAAGTTTAAGCTTGACTCGCTTCTGGCAATATCAACAGATGCAATCTCAGGAGCTGTTTTATCAACAAGGAATGAAAGAGTTGTACTTCCCTGTGGTGATATTGGATCATCTGCTGTAATCTTTATATTGTGTACTCCTTCGGTAAGTGTAGCTATTGATATCTCAGTAGTGAAGGTTACTTCTGTACCGGTTCTTGAAGCGGTAATTTCTTTTGTCTCTATCGGAGTAGTATTTCCATCAAGATAGCATTTAAGTGTAAGCTTGTCATTTTCATTATCAGTAATAAGAGCTTTAATCTTAATACTACCTGAAGAGAAGATGTCCCCGTTTCTTATATCAAGCACCTTAACTCCCGGAGCATTGGTACATGAAGGGCAAGACGGATCTTTTTCGTAATGTCCCGAGCTATAGGAATAATCTCCGGCATAGCAAGAGTAATACTTCATATGACCCTGCGGAGTATGACCACCGTAGTATGCGTACATGCTGTGATGATGACAATCACAAGGCGTTGTTTTTGTTAATATTTCCTTTCCGCAGCCTTTACAAGCATAGTAGGAGATATGGTATACACCGTTATCAACGGTACGTGTAGGCGTGGTATTGATGCCGACGTGATTATTTTCATTAAATCCTGTACTAGATGATTCCTTTTTGCCACATTGTGTACAAGTTCTGGTTATGACACCACTTTCTATACACGTGCCTTCTTTGGTTTGTATGTATTCCGAAAAGGAATGGGGTATACTGTATGTGACCTCATAAGTATATCCGCATCTCGCACACGTCTTGCCTTTCACGCCATCTTTAGTACATGTAGCTTCAGTTATTACGTGATAAGAGCCATAATCATGTGAACCGGGAGCTTTTATGACTTCTGTTTTGGTATAACTACAACCTTTGTTTGAACATTTATAAACTTTTTCACCATCATACTTACATCTAACCTTTTTTTCTGATGATAAAACCATGTTATGCCCGGTTTTTTTAATAGTGCTACTTTGCTTTGCTTTGCATCCCGTACACTCCTTGGTTACTGAACCATCTTTTTCACATGTGGCTGCAACGCTGGATATCTGTTTCCAACCAACGTGATTATCTTTGTTTATTGGGATTGTTTTATATGTGGGTTCACCGCACAATTTACAGGAAG
>JAEEOQ010000125.1 GCA_016284355.1 Lachnospiraceae bacterium | reverse complement strand
TCGGCCGCGACGGTGCCGCAGGCTGGTAGTGTTGAGGCGTTTCGGAAGATGGGACTGGAGCATAAGCACTTAGTGAGAACAAGTCATCAGACGAAGTTCGAGCTTAGTGCGTAGCCCCCCTGGCCCCTTAGTGAAGCGAAGCTGAGCTTAGTAGGCCAGGATGAACCATGACATTTATGGCATGGTTCACGGCACGCTTTCGCGTGCCAAACAAAAAAAGAGAGATAACAAATTGTTATCTCTCTCAGACCGTCGACAAAGCGGTGCCGCAAAAAGCTTTATGCGGCACCGCTTTTCTGATGGTTTGATTACCGTTTTAGTGATAATACATAAAAATGATAGGGATTATGCCATCTGTAATCCCCATTCATTCTTTATCTTTGCCAGTTTTTTTAAATTCATGCACGCAAAGGTAAGCGCGACTTTCATTTTCATCCGCGCTTTGCCGTACATCTGTGTATATCTGAATCCATGGTTTTCTTTTGCAGTACCAAAGATTCTTTCTATAGTTTCTTTCCTATGAGAGTACAGTTCTTTCATCCCTAGAGTTTGACGTATGTCCTCACAAGCTTCCATGTAATCTTCCCAAACATGACGAGTTACTAACTTTACATGGTCTCTACTGGCTGTGCATTGACTTAGATAAGGGCAAGTCGAGCAGGTTTCACCGCAACTTTTATACTCTCTATAGCCATCTTTATTTGTGGTTCTGTAGGTCAAGATCTTATCGTTAGGACATATATAGCAATCGTTGTACTCATCGTATACATACTCAGATTTCTTAAAAAACCCATCCTTGGTCATTGGTCTTTTGTAAGGGAATACCGGCTTAACTCCTTTATCAAGAAGAAGCTTGGCAATGGCAGGAGTTTTGTACCCTGCATCTACAACACAGTATTCCATTCCAATGTTTTCAAGTTTATCATAAAGACCTTTAAAGGTTCTGCTATCATGCTCATTTCCAGGGTTTACAGTAAAGTTAAGTATCCAACCATTTTTGTCGCAAGCCGTTTCTATTCCGTAAGCAAAAACATTCTTATGTTCACCTTTTCGGAACCATCCGCTTTCGGGATCAGTTGTACTACATTTTATAGTCTTTGCATCAGCAGGTACATCATCGGTATAGTCTTCAAATTTATCATTGCCGCCTACGCCATCGTTTTTATCATTATCGTCATCCTTCTTTTTAAGCGGCTTTTTGCGATGCGCTTCGCGATCGGAATCTATGTCTTTGCGAAGCATTTCAGAATAAAACAAAGCCTCTTGCTTTGCTATACGGCGCTGCATCTTCTTGTTGTTGGCCCTGGCTTTGACATGAGTAGCATCAACAAAAATTTCTGTTGGATCGATCAATCTAAATCTATAGCATTCTTCCAGGATATGCTGAAATATCTGCTCAAAAAGGTCGGTATCTTTGAATCGTCTGGTGTAATTCTTACTAAAGGTTGAAAAATGTGGAACATCCTCGTATAACTCAAGACCAAGAAACCATCTGTAAGCCATGTTTACTTCTATGTCTTTAATGGTTTGACGCATACTTTTAATGCCGTAAAGATACTGAATAAGTGGGATTTTGATCAGAGTAACCGGATCAATGCTTGGTCGACCGACACCATCAGAATAAATGCTTTTAACCAGGTCATAAATAAAAGTCCAATCAATAGCTTTATCAATGATTCTAAGAAGGTGATCATGAGGAACGAGATCATCAATGCACACCATTTGAACCTGGGTTCTAACCTTATCGTTTTGTGTCATCATAATAGAATTACCACCTTGTTTTTGATAGTTCTATTATACCACAAAAGTGGCTCAAATGCGCATGAATAAAGGGTTTTCGAAGAAAAAAATCAAAAAGTCCTCGGCGTTCGCCGGGGACTTTGTCGACAGTCTTACATATGTACCAGGTACCTGTGTAAATTTTTTATCCGGGAAGTTTTACGTCTACCGTAACGCCTTCCGTTCCTTCGTTGTTTCTTACGCTTATTCCGTACTCTTCGCCAAACATTATTTTAATACGCTGGCTTATATTTCTTATACCGTAGTGC
>JAEEOQ010000124.1 GCA_016284355.1 Lachnospiraceae bacterium | reverse complement strand
GAAAAGGCAGATGAGCTTCTTGCAAAAGAAGGACTTAAAGAGAATTTTGAGATAGTTAAGGAAGCGATAAAAACAGTAGTCAAATAGAGATCATAATATTATAAAAAAGACATGTTGTAAACGAAACGTAAGCGTAACATAATCCGTGTATTGTAATTATGCAATCGGTGTTGCTATAATGATAGTTCGAGGTCTAATACTTGAACTAACTTTAAAAAGTACAAAAACTTCAATAACTTCATTGAAGTTTTTGTACTTTTTGTAGTTGGGGTCAATAAATAGACCGGTCGCTAACGTGCCGCCGGCAACTATGCAGTTCTTTCTTTCAACGTTCGCTTCTTTTTGGGAGTTTCGGGCCTTTCATTGCCCGGTGGAACACCGGAAGATTTGATCAGTTCTTTTTCGGTCACTTCATACTGCTTGTATTCAACAGACCACGGCATCATTTCTTCCATATCACAAGAATGACCATAATAAACCACTTTTGACATTCGTTCCAAGAGATACTTAAGATAGTAGTAAGGTACAGCTCCATTTTCCTTTGCTGTTTCAATGATTGACATTAGTGTCATGGTGGATTCTGCCCCTTCAATCGAGTAACTGAAAAGACTATTCTTTCGATGGCAGGCAATCGGCTTGATGCTTCTTTCACTGGCACCATTATCTATTGGAATGTTTCCATCAGCAAGGAATCTTCTAAGATATGTCTCCTGATTTTTTGAGTAAGAGATAGCATCTTTAAGCTTATCGATGTAGGTGGGATTGTTTTCATCAAGAGTATTAAGATAGTCAAAGTACTTATCAACAACCGGCTTTAGTAATTCTTGCCTTTTCACCAATCTATCGTTTACTGACAGATTTTTTAATTCACTTTCGAGTGAATACATTTCCATTATGATCTTTATAGCTATTGTGGCCGGATACTCACTAAGCAACGTGCTGTCTTGAGTGTGTAATGCTTTGATAGCATCAACAAAGCGTCTTCTTGCGTGCATGAAGCAACCACAGATATATATCTGATCAGGGTTGGTTAGCTCAAGGGAGCGGTATGCTCCGTAAGCATCGCTAGTAAGAAAGAGCTTTTCATTCCGATTCGCATAAAAGCCGTAAAGATGCCCTGCACTTCTCGATACTTCAAAAGTATACAGTATTACCTGTTCTGTATTGGCAAGCTCACTTGTCCTATTAACCCAAATATAATTCTTTAAATGAGTGTTGTCAGCTATAGCCCTGTATGTCGTTTCATCACCTTGATGGTATAAACATTTATCAAGGTGCTCTTTCATCTTTGCTACAACAGGAGACAGCAGGTCACGCGATGCATTTATTATCCACCTGGTGATGGTTTGCCTGGAGAGCGAAATACCATATCTACAATCATCTTGTTCTATACGATATACAGGGAGATGCATGTTTCCGTAATCGCAGAAAATACCTGCGAGAAGATCGGAAGAAGCCTTACTCTTAGGAAGTATCCTTCCCTCATAAGGAGCTCGATATAACATATGTTCAAGACCATAAGAGATTACAGGTGTATAGGTAGCCTGGAGATAAACGCTACGTCTTTGAACCTTTATTGTTTCGTGCCGCTCCCAGGAAAAGAAGCGCCAATTCCCCTCTCCAAACTGCTCATTAAAGGCATTGATATCATACTCGTAGCTTACTTTCTCTGGGAGAGAGGATGTGTCTATAGCTTTTCTTTTGTTGTTTCTTTTTCGTGCAGATACATCCTTAAAAGAGATCAGTTCAAATGATGATGAAGCCTTTTTAGCTTTATTGCCGGTGCTTTCGAAATCATCTTCGCTCAATGGGTCCTCGTATTCGTCATCACTTTTAGATATCTTAAAGATATTTGAGAACTTTTCACTGCTAACTCCATACATCTCCTGATCTTGAACAGCTTTCACACCAAGAAGATGGCGATTCTGTTTCCGCAGCTCTTCAAGTTCTTTTTCAGCATTATTGAGACGTATCCTCATCCCATTGTATTTCTGACTCATATCTTTGCTCACATCTTCCTGGACACGAAGACGAGCCTCCATTTCTAATCTAAGACTGTAGTTTTCAACTGCAATCTCGATTATGGAAGCTTTGTCTTGGGCACTTAGTTTTTCTCTAAATGCCTCGATATCCGATTTAAGCATGAGCCGTTTCTCCTATAAATACCTTACAGCTTTTCCGAAAGTTCCTTTATCTTCCCAACTGTCGTTTGATACTTTCTTAGCTGTTTTACAGTATCGGAGAGCTCTTTTTCCAGCACATTTACTTTAGCGCTGAGAGTTACGTTCTCTTGCTGCGTGTTTTGATAAGCTATAAGCAGCTTAGTATAAGCCTCGTTATCTGCCTTTTCATCTTGCTTATCATTTTTTCTGCCACGCTTACCCGTAGGGATTATCTCGCCTGTGTTCGGATCTATCTTCCCGATACATTTTCGCTGCGATCGCGATTGTTTCAGTTCCGGATCCCAATAACTTTCCGATTCATACACATACGTTGTATCTGTATCTTTATGGTATTGTTTGACGATGGCCATAAAAAACACCTCGTTACATTTGATAATTGTATTATATCACTATAAGTTATAAAAGTCAACAAAAATAGTGACATTTATTTGTGATAAATGTCACTATGCCAAACTTCTTAAATAGCTAATTTTCAGGGTTTTCTATTCTCTGATAACTTTTTATACTGCTATCAATTGTAAAACCGTTAAAAAAAAGCTGATATTGCTCAGGAGAAATGTCACGAGCCTCGTCTGAGTTCCTTGGCCACTGAAACACACCGTTGGTGAGTCTTATGTATATAAGATAGAAACCGATGTCGCTATAAAGCAATCCTTTTATTCTATCTCTTTTGTTACCGCAGAATAGAAACAACGTCCCTTGCTTAAGTGGATCGAGGCCATATCTAAGGGTTACCAAGGCCGCTAGGCCGGTTATCCCACACCTAAGATCACTTTTACCACAAACGATAACTACATTTTTAACATTGGGTATTACATCAAACATGACCAAGCACCCTCACAACAGAGGCTAAGAGTTCTGTGGAGAAACCTTCATTAACCTCAACCGAAAAATTTCCATAACGAATAGTCAAACCGCCCGAATTATTCGCGCATGTATCCGGCTTTGGATGAGTATATGAGCCGTCCAGAGATATTTCATAAAAATCAGATGAAGATGGCTGCTCTTTTGTCTGATTCTGAGGGAAAGCAAGCGATGTTTCCGATTCATTTTTATCAGCCATCACATCAAGTGCATACTTTCTAACACGTCTTTGCCAGTAATAAAACGAGCTTGCAGATATACCATTCTGCTTAAACCAAACTTTACGCTCAAGCCCACTAGCGTTAGCACTGCGTATTAAACCCGCCCACTGTTTTAGTTTTACCTTATCAACTTCTGTACTCACAAAAATAACCTCCGTTAAAATGATCTTAAGACCATCTTAACGGAGGTGTAAATTATATCCTATACACGGATTATGTTACGCTTACAAGTATCCTCTCTCTTGCAGAAAGCATTCTTGCAGAAGATGAAAGCATAAAAGGCCAGCTTGAAGATGCCGGCGTAAAGGAAAAGGCA
>JAEEOQ010000008.1 GCA_016284355.1 Lachnospiraceae bacterium | reverse complement strand
ATACAGCAACTACATTCTCATCGCAAACATAGTTGATCATATAGGTATGCTCTTCAGGCTCAACCTCGGGAATAAAGCTGTAAACTGTAACTGCCTTTGTAGCAGTGCAATCAACATCCTTAGGCTCCTGATATACGCCATTAACCTTGTAGTATAACTTTGTCTGTCCGTCAACGGTAACAGCAACCTTAATAACTACAAGAGGATTGCCCTCTTCATCGACAAGAGGATTGCCCTCTTCGTCAGTGGTAACCACAGTAATCTGATCATCTGTATCAGCAAGTTCAAGAAGCTTAGCAACTACAGTGTCCTGATCTGTAATCTTGTTGCCTTCCTCATCCCTTACAACAACTGCAAACTTGAGGTCAGGAGTAACATTCTGTACTGCACCTGTAGCATTCGCAGCAACATCGGGAATATCCCATCTAAGAACCATCTTCTCGGTTCCGTCCTCTGCAGTAACTTTCTTAACGTCAACCTTGTCTTCTTCTTTGTTGCCTACATACTCAACATAATCGCCGAGAACTGCCTCAATATACGCATCAGTAGCATAAACCTTCTTGATTTCGGTAGCGATCTTAGTTAAAGCATCCTTAAGATCATTTACATTGAAATCAGCCGAATAAGTAATTATCTTGTCATTATTCTGGCTTTCGAAAACATTACCCTGTCCGCCATAGTTAATAGCATAGATAGTAATATCCTTTTCTGTTAATCTGGTAATAGCAGCGTTGGTTTCTGTCTTAATCTTTGCAATGTCAGGATTGCTGTTTCCTGTATAACCATTACCGATCAGCTTACCATTCTCAGTAGCATATGTAGGCTCACCGTCGGTCAGGATAACAAGCGCCTTAACGCCTTCCATTCCCTCAACTGCCTCAAGAGCAGCATCAATATTGGTTCCTTCATGCGCAGTAACACCACTCAAAGAATCAGGTGTACCAACAGTCTTGTTGAATGTTACAAAAGAAACCTCTGCAACCTCACCAATCGCGCTGGTAAACTCTTCTGCAGCTTCAAGAGCATAATCTAAAGCAGTCTCTGCATCTGAAGGCACTGTTCCAAACCAATAGTAGAACCATCTCTCTAACCAGCTCCATTCATCTGCATTCTGGATCTCGTTCATACTGTTAGAGGTATCAAGAGCTAAAACAACAGCAATCTTGTTGGTCTCGGTAGCCTCACCGGGTGTACGATCAACAGTGTAAGCAATTGAGGGATCAAAATTCTCTCCGCCTTTTCCATCTGCTGAAGGCTCAATTGTCAATACAGGTGCCGCTGCAGCGGGCTCTCCATCCTCAGCCGAAACTCTCTTAGCATTCAGCTGAAGGCATCCGATAACAAGAGCAGCTACAAGAACGAGGCTCATGAGCTTCTTCCAAGTAAATTTCTTCATTATCCTTCCTCCTTAGAATCTTAATTCTAGATAGTTTATTTTTGGGCGATTACCATTACGTACAAAATATGCCGTATCTCGCCTTCCCCTTTAACTTAGCATTTAAAAGTTACATTTCGGATACATTTTATGTTTCGTGAGCATACTTTTGAAAAAAATTTAGTAATATTTTGTACCTTTTTCTCGCACTCATCAAAGAGTATATATTGAAAGTTTCCAATTGACAAGTAACTTTTAGTAACCTGTTTGGGGGATTTTTGGCCTTTTTTCATCTTTCGTGACGCACCTTTAGTTTTTATACAAATCCGTGCGCATATAAAAATTGCAATTTTGCATGGCGGCGTTTGTTTTTCTCTTTTCGTGATATTTGTTTATTTCAAGATCCTCATTTCCCCTCCTGCAGCGAACACATCGATTGCAACTTTACCGGCTGTGTGCTACTATTTTTATATATAGAATAAAGGGGTGCTGCCCCGGATTATTGTCGGAGGATCGAGCCATGGCTATCAACAAAGTTGTTCTGACGCAGGAAGACAAGTACCAGACTACCGTTTATACCTATAATACGGACGCTGAAGAAGTGAAAGGCACGGTGGTCGTGCTGCACGGCATGGCGGAGCACCACGAGAGATACATTCCGTTCGCGCATTTCCTGAATTCGCACGGCTACGACGTGTTCCTTTACGATCATCGCGGACACGGCACGGATAAGAAGTTCGAAGAGCTCGGTCATTTTGCTGACAAAGACGGCGACAAACTCGTTACCTCCGACGCGATCAATGTTCTGCGCTACGCCAAGGCCAATAACCGCGGCTCGAAGCTGATCCTCTTCGGCCACAGCATGGGTTCGATCATCGCGCGCAATGTGATCCAGCAGTACGACGAGCCGGACAAGGCCATCATCTGCGGCACCGCGTACATGGCGCCTTTCGCATCGTTCTGCGGCATGCAGGTTGCGAACATCGTGAAGCTCA
>JAEEOQ010000123.1 GCA_016284355.1 Lachnospiraceae bacterium | reverse complement strand
TTTAATACCAGCGGTCTTAAGTACAAGGAGCTGCTACTTAAAGATAGGCTGCCTGCCATGAACAATGAGGAGCAGTTTAAACTTCTTGCTACCGACGGTATGCTTGTTAAGAGGCCTATTCTTATAGATGGAGATACTGTGCTTGTGGGCTTTAAAGAGGCTGAATGGCAGCAAGCGTTAAAAAGGTAGTGCAGGTTAATAACTAGAGGTTTACGAAAGGGGTAAGGTTTATGAACACAAAAGCAATGTACAAGCTTTCTTATGGGCTTTTTGTCCTAACGGCGAAGGTGGGTGACAAGATTAACGGCTGTATTACCAACACCGCCATACAGGTGGCGTCTGAGCCGAATCAGATCTCATTTGCGGTTAATAAAGCGAATTACACACACGAGATGCTTATGAAGTCCGATGTGTGCAACATCTCCGTAATAAGCGAAGAGGCGGGCTTTGAGCTTTTTAAACGTTTTGGTTTTCAATCTGGGCGTGAGGTGGATAAATTTGCAGGGTTTACGGATTTTGTGCTGGCAGAAAACGGCGTGCCGTATATTACGAAGGGGACGAATGCGTACTTTTCTATCGTTATAAAGCAACGTGTGGACCTTGGGTCGCATACTTTGTTTATCGGGGAGCTGGCGGCGATGGAGGTGCTTTCGAGCGTGCCTTCTGCTACTTATAGCTTCTATCAGGCAAATATCAAGCCAAAGCCGGCAGCGGAAGCAAAGCCTTCAGATGTTCCTGAGGGCATGCATAAGTGGCGCTGTAAAATCTGCGGTTATGAGTATGTGGGGGTAAGTCTACCGGAGGATTTCATTTGTCCTGTTTGCAAGCATCCGGCGGAGGATTTTGAACAGGTGTATTGATTTGCATATACGGTAAGCGCTTTATATTAACCCGTATGGGTTTATACACATAAATCTGAAATAATGATAGTGACTGAATGATTGGAGCATTTTGTTCTAATTAAATTTGAAAATCGTCCGAATGCTGACATGTCAGACGAGGAGTTTGAGGCTCTTGCTCCTTGGAGTAAAATAGTCCAAACTAAATGTAAAAATGAAGTGGAGTAAAATGCTCCAAATATATCAAAATGTCTGGCATCCTGATGGGATGCCAATATTTTTGTCAATACGGTGTAAGATTAAGCGCTTACATTACATTGAGATAATCGCTAAAAATGTAGAATTCTACAATTTTGTTGATTATGACAATATAAAGTTGAAGGTACCAGCTACCGTTAAGAAAATATTACATAATTATTACAAAAGTATTAAATGCAAAGCCGGCAATTTTTTTGTTGACTTTGCATTTTAAAAGTGATAAGATTCAGATAATTGAAAAATTCACGGAGCAGTGAAACTACAGAAAGGGATTGTATTGCCAAGAAAGAAGAGAGTTTGGTATCCCGGGGCCATTTATCACGTGATGAGCCGCGGGAACAGGAGAGGGAAGATTTTTAAAGATGAGTACGACTACGTGGAGTTTTTAGAGGAGCTTCTGCTGGTGAAGGACATTTACCCGTTTAAGATCCACTCCATGTGTCTTATGTCGAATCATTTTCACATTTTGATAGAGACTGAAGGGACGGAGCTTTGGAGGATCATGTTCAAGGTCCTGAAGATGTATGCGTCGAATTTCAACTTGAAGTACAGGCTTACGGGACATCTGTTTGAGAGCAGATACACGGCGCAGATCGTGGAGGATGAGCCGTATTTCCTTGAGGTAAGCAGATATATTCATTTGAACCCGGTGAAGGCAAAGATGGTGCAAAGTCCACGGGATTATGTGTACAGCAGTTTTGGACTTTTTGTGGATGATCAGCATTCCGCAAGGGACAGTGAGGCCGAAGTCAGGGCTCATGAGTTGATCGCGAAGCTGGTTGATACTGAGAGGGTGCTGGATTATTTTAATCACGGCAGCAAGGATATGTATCACAATTTTGTGGAGAGCAAGATTTCTCATGTTGAGCAGGAGAGGCTGATCAGAAAGAGTATGAACGAAGAAGATCTGTCGGCGTGATCAAAAGGAGGGTGTATTTATGACTATCAGCGAAAGAATCATTGAACGTATGCAGCAGCTTTCCATGAGTCAGAGGGAGTTCGCAGCAAAGACAGGTGTTAGAGAAAGTACTATAAGCGAATGGAAGAAGAATAAGACGAATCCTTCTTCTGAGAAAATCCTTGCCATCTGTAATGCGCTTGACGTATCGCCGGAGTGGCTGCTTTCGGGAGTTGATCCGGCGGCGAGCAGAGTAAAGAACCGAGATTATTATGTAGTGGATCCTAATACAGAAATTGGAATGCTTATTGGGGCATATAATAATCTTGAAAAGTCTCAAAGAGATCGAATTTTGGGATATGTAGAGGCATTTGCAGCGTTTAGCAAGGATAAATTGGAGAAATAGGAGGTTAAACGATGGGGATTGAGGAAAGGGTTGCGGAGGCAGAGAAAACAGACTGGCTTACAGAGGGCATGTCTGAGTCTGAAGTGAAATCTTTAGTTGAACTCGCAAAAATATCAGCGCGAATTGAAAGATGCCGACTGGATATGGGTATGACTCAGATGGAGTTTGCCCAATATATGGGTGTGACACAGGCTATGGTATCTAAGTGGGAGAGCAGGGAATATAACTTTTCCATAAAAACGTTGAACGACATTTGCCAAAAGCTTGGAATTTCTATGACTATCAATCTTGAGAAAACTAATCCAAAAACAAATTACAGAATATATGAAGAGATTTTGGGATAGCGGCGAATATTACATTTGGTTTAGGAGAATTATCATGAGCAAAAAATTCATTTCTAAGGACGACGGCTTCATTGTGCCGGTATTCTTTTGGGTTTTTCATTTTTTAGAGATGGTTTCGGTGTTTTACTGGGTTCGGAGGATCAACAGGTTCTTCTTTGAGCACAGGAAAAACAAGAATGACGGAAAAGATAAGCCGTTTACTTCGGAGTATATTTTTCCGGAGTTGTGGCTGTGTTTTAATATGCTGCTTGCAGGGACGGTAAGCCCGCTTATACTTAAGGAGACAGGCTCAGTCGTTGCGGCTTGGATCCTTATGGTATACTCTATGCTGCGAGTGCTTGAACTTGTGGTGTACCAGATTAATGTGCTGTTTTTCCACAGGCTTAACGGATATTACCTGGGCGGCGGAAATGCGGCAGGAAGCACAAAGCCTACCGAGTATATGATAAAGTCTGCCACTCGTACGGTCATTATGCTGGTGCTTAATATGATCGAGTACGTGCTGCAGTTTGTGGTGATGTTTACAGCTATAGAGCTCATAACCGGCATTCAGGGTCCTTCTGTTTCGGTACTGGATTCATTTGAGCTGTTTATGAATTCTTCAAATCTTGAGATGTACCGCGAGAGCCCACTGTTCTTCCAGGCGTATATAGAGACGATAATCGGCATTTTCATGAATATCGTTTGCCTTGCAAGATTTATCGGGGCTCTGCCGGAGGTAAAGACGAAGGATAACAGGTGAGCGCGAGGAACATTTAAGAATAGGCATTAATAATATGATCATGGAGATTCCCCATGTGTTATGCACTACATATTATGTTATCCTTGACATTTCAGCCGGTGTAGAATACTATTAAATCAGTGATCGTGTTACGAATGCTTGTGGGGCTCGTAACCAAGAGGAGCTCCTGCGGGGGCTTTTCTTTATATATGTAGAAGACATTTTGGAGAAGTGAATTAAAAAAAGATTAGGAAGAAGCTAAATGGAACACGGTATTTCGAGCAGGCTTTGCAGAGAGATTGGAAAGTTTGCGAAAGAAGCGAATATAGACAAAGTTATTCTCTTTGGTTCAAGAGCAAGGAAAACTCATAGGGAGAAGAGTGATATTGATCTTGCTGTATATGGAGGGGATTTTGATTCTTTTTATGAATGCGTAAATAACTGTGCGCATACCCTTTTGAGATTTGATATTGTTAATATTGACAAAAACACAAAGGAAGAACTTTTGAAAGAAATAGAAAAAGATGGGGTGACTATTTATGAAAAAATATGATAATTTTGTAAACTGCCTTGAAATATTAAAAACAGCGGATTTTGATATGGCAGAGGAAAATGAGATATACAGGATGGGAATAGTTGGTCAGTTTAATCTCTCTTTTGAACTGGCCTGGAAGGCTTTACAAGAAACACTAAGGCTTCACTCGGTTTCAGGGGCAGAAAGCGGATCTCCGCTGGAAATTATAAAACTTGCTTACGCCAATGGTTTTATTGATGATGCTGCTGTATGGCAGGTTATGTTAAAAAAACGTAACTCGTCAACACATGTCTATGATGAGGATGAAGTGGAAGAACTTATGGTGCTTATTAAAGATTCTTTTATTTCGGCTTTTGAGAAGCTAAGTGTGACGTTAAAAGATAAGATCAAAGAGACCGAGGAAGATAGTTGGGGTTAAATTTCAAAGTGATAGGAGGAGCTAAAATGGAAGAGACCAGACCTTTTGTACCTTGGGATATGATGAATTCCTTTATGATCGACGTGTTTGAAAAGTACGGTGTGCCAAGGGAGGATGCCGCCATTTGCGCGGATGTGCTTCTTGAGAGTGACCGCAGGGGCATAGAGAGCCACGGTTGCAACAGATTTAAACCGATCTATCTTGACAGGATCAAAAATGGGACGCTGCTTCCTGTTACGAAGATCGACATTGTAAAAGAGACACCTACCACGGTGGTTATGGATGCAGGTAACGGCATGGGTATGGTGGCCAGCTACCACATGATGGAGATGCTTATTGATAAGGCGAAAAAGTGCGGTATGGCGGGTGGCACTATTTTTAATTCCACTCACTATGGCATTGCCGGCTATTGGACCACCATGGCGGAAAAGGAGGGCCTCATTGGCATTTCGGGTACCAATGCGAGACCTTCGGTGGCGCCTACTTTTGGCGTGGAGCCGATGATGGGTACCAATCCGTTCACATTTACCATGCCTACGGATGAGGAGTTCCCGTTTAATTTTGACTGCGCCACCAGTATAGTGCAGAACGGTAAGATCGAGTATTATGAGAGGTCAGGTAAGGACACGCCTGCAGGCCTTGTGGTTACCAAGGATGGGGGCACCCTTACGGATTCCGGCAAGATCTTAAAGGATATGCGCGCGGGGGATTGTGCGCTGCTTTCTATCGGCGGCCTGGGTGAGGAGACCGGTGGCTACAAGGGCTACGGCTTTACTACTATCGTGGAGATCCTCTCTGCTGCGCTTTCAGGCGGGCCGTACCTTAAGGAGCTTAGCGGGGTGGATGAGGACGGTAATAAGAAGATGTACCGCCTTGGACATTTCTTCTTTGTGATCAATCCGGAGTTCTTTATGGGGCTTGATACTTTTAAGGAGACCACGGGTGGCATCTTAAGAGGGCTTCGAGGCTCCCGCAAGGCCCCGGGCGCTGAGCGTATCTATACCGCCGGTGAAAAAGAGTGGATCGCCTGGAACGAACGCAAGGACAAGGGCGTACCGGTGGGGGAGAGCATACAGAGGGAGATAGTGGAGTTGAGAGATGAATATAAGTTACCATATAGGTTCCCATTTGAAGGATAGCGGTGAATATTACATCTGATTTGGGAGATATTATCATGAGCAAAAAATTCATTTCTAAGGACGACGGCTTCATTGTGCCGGTATTCTTTTGGGTTTTTCATTTTTTAGAGGTGGTTTCGGTGTTTTACTTATGCTCCTTTGCGCAGTGTGTCTGTGCAGCGGGCAGTTTATTTGGAAGATGTATGATGGACTTATCATGGTGGCAGTTGGGTAAACTTCCCTGACAATAATCCTAAAACACGGGGCTCCCCCGTGTTTTTTTATTGTTTGTTGTTGACAATTATTTTTTGACAAGTTATAATAAATTAACTAAAAGGTTAATTTTAAATTCAGGGGAAGGTTCTTTGATCGTAAAATATGTTAACAGGAAAGTGGAGAAATGTTTTAATGACTATTCTAGGATGCAGAGGGTAATACCGATTGATTGGGTCAGGACTATCAAGAAGCATATAGACAGGCTTGAAGCAGCAGAGTGTTTTGGCGATTTTTTGAGGCTCGGACTTGGAAAGCCGGAGATGCTGAGTGGTCCGGGAGGAATAAGGTATTCTTTGCACGTTGTAGCAAATGTCAGACTTATATTATTACTTGATGCAGACAAAGAGTCAGTTAATGATTGCAGAGAATTAGAAGTGGAAGGAGTGTGCGATTATCATGGCGGAAAAGAAAACTGGTATATCCCGTGAGCTTTTGATACATCCGGGAGAGACTATCGCAGATGTGCTTGAAGAACGTGGAATTTCTCAGCTTGAGCTTGCTGCAAGTACAGGGGTTTCTGCGGCCTATGTCAGCAGCGTTATCGCAGGTAAGAAAGATATTTCTGCGAAGTTTGCTTTTGCGCTTGAGTATGTTCTGGGGGTTCCGAAGTCTTTTTGGCTTAATCTGCAGGCAAATTATGACGCCGAGTTGCTTGAGTATAATGAGTTAAATACTATAACTGACGAGGAAAGACATGCAAGGGAAGCTTTGAAAGAAGTGGTAAACTACCTTAGAGATCTTAGCAAAATTCCAACAAATGAGAAAAAGGAAGCCTCAATCATTTCTCTTAGAAAAGAACTTAGAGTCAGCAACCTTGTTAATCTAAAAGACGTTATCCCTTTGGGAGAATTTAGAATAACAGGCTCAAAGCAGTTAAATCCTTATGTGCTTGGCGCATGGATAAGGTTATGTCAGATTTCAGGGGAAAGCAGAACTGTAGCGGGAAAATATAACCCTTTTAAGGTTAAGGATCTTGTACGCAAGATCAAAAGTGAAATGATGGGGAATAAGACAGATGCAGTTGATAGACTTAAAACTGTTTTCTCTGAATACGGCATTGATTTTTCGGTTGGCAAAAGCTTTAAAGCAGCGCCGGTTCAAGGCTACGTTGCGCCAAAAGCTGATGGCTCATATCAGATGGTTATTACTGATAAAGACTCTACGGAAGACAATTTCTGGTTCTCTCTCTTTCACGAGTTGGGACATATAGTAAATGGCGACGTCGGCAGAAGAAACAAATTCTTGGATTATGGACTTGATAAAGAAAAAGAAACAGCAGCAGATGACTTTGCAAAAAACTGCCTCTTTAATGCGCATGACTACGAAGCTTTTGTGGACGGAAACAGTTTTCAGATAGAGTCTATAAGAAGGTTTGCAAAAACTCAGAACGTGCTGCCTTATATAGTGATTGGAATTCTTCAAAAAGAAAAGAGGATAGACCTTAAGGAATTTGAGGAATATCTGATTTCTGAAAACGAAAAAAATGATTAGCTTTTTTCTGACAAATGCGATATAATTAGTGCAGATGCCACCCTTGCATCTGCACTTTTTTTAGGGGTTTATTACATGATAAATTTATGGAGGTATTTTTATGGAAATGAGATTTTACCGCTGCGCTCATTGCGGCCAGATCGTTGCTATTGTTAAGCCTACGGGCGCCCCGATCGTTTGCTGCGGGGAACCTATGAAAGAGATCATACCGGGTACTTCTGACGGTGCTGCTGAAAAGCATGTTCCTGTATATGAAGTTAAAGACGGAAAGGTAACCGTATGTGTTGGCTCCGTAGAGCATCCAATGCTCCCTGAGCACTATATCGAGTGGATCGCTATCCAGACTAAGACCGGAAATCAGAGAAAAGCCCTTAAGGCAGGAGATGCGCCTAAGGCTGAGTTTTACATTGCGCCTGATGATGAGGTTGTGGCAGTGTATGCATATTGTAATTTGCATAGTCTGTGGAAGGCGTAAAAAAGACTTCCACTTGGCTTGTAGCCACGTAGGGGCTAGAAGCTTAGAGAAAAAAATGTCAAACGGGGACGGAGTCAATGTCATATTGACTCCGTACCCATTCAACATTTTTGCTCTACGCTACATCTCTACTTCTACAGTGTTTTCTGCTTTCAGGTCCTCAGGTCTTATCAAATTTCCTTCTATCTCTTTACCGTTTACCGTTACTTTCCTAACGCCGCTCTCAGCCCCGCTTGGGTTCTTTACGGTTATGTAAAGCTTCTTGCCTCTGAAGGTCTTTTCCATAGTAAATTCTTTCCAGGCCTTTGGTACGGCAGGGCTTATAACGAGTCCTTCAGGAGTTGGTCTCATACCGCATATTCCTTCTACGCACCCTACCATAACAGTCGAAGCCGTTCCTGTAAGCCAGTGTACATTTGCTCTTCCTGCAAACGGCGATCTGGTGCTTTCTACAAACTGGCCGTGTACGTAAGGCTCAAGTACTCGCTGCTCAGCCCTTTCGTTCATAGAAGCAGGGCTGCTCTCAAGGAAATACTTAAATGCGCGCTCGCCCTCGCCAAGAAGGCTCTCTGCAAGGATCAGCCAGCCCTGGCTCTGGGAGAAGATTCCGCCGTTTTCCTTGGTATCAGGGTTAAATATGTGCATGAGAGCTCCCGGGAATGCATGGTCAATATATGGCGGCTCAAGGAGCTTAGCGCCGTAAGGCGTATCAAGTATGCGCTCTACGCTGTTCATTGAGGTCTTGGCCTGTTCTTTGGTGGCAAAATTTGAAATGATGGCCCAGCTTTGCGGGTTAAGCCACATATTTGCCTCCGGGTCTTTCTTTGCGCCGACTATAACGCCGTCTTCGCGTATTCCTCGTATAAATCTGTCCTCATCCCAGCATGTGGAAAGGGTCTTACTAAGCTTTTCTTTTACCTCATTTAAGAATTTGATATACTCGCTATCGCCCTTTGACGCAGCGATCTCAAGCATCATATCAAGTGCGTAATAAAGCTGGAAAGCCACGAATGTGGACTCGCCTTTTGCGCCAAGCCTTAAGCAGTCGTTCCAGTCTGCATGAAGGCCTGCAGGCATGTTGTGTGCGCCCATGTGGTTCATAGAAAAATCGATGGCGCGTTTAAGGTGTCCGTAAACAGTATCTGTGCCCTTATTTGCGTAAGGGATCTCTTCGTCTAAAAATGCGGTATCGCCGGTCTCAGCAACGTACTTGTATACAGTCGGGAAGAGCCAGAGGGCATCATCTGCCCTGTATGAAGGGTGGCCTGTCTCGCGTACATAGCTCTCATCGTCCGGCGTATCCTCGTGGCCTGCCTTGTGGTCGTATTTTACAAGAGGAAGGCCGGCACCGTTATCTACCTGAGCCGAGATCATAAAGCGGATCTGCTCTGCCGCCATCTGCGGGTCAAGGTGAATGATGCCTTGTATGTCCTGTACGGTGTCGCGGTATCCGTAGCCGTTTCGCTGTCCGCAGTAAATAAGGGAAGCAGCTCTGCTCCATGTAAATGTGATAAAGCACTGGTAAGCGTTCCATACATTTACCATGTTGTTAAATTCAGGAGATGGCGTGTTAACCTTGAAATTATCAAGCTTAGCGTGCCAGTAAGCCTTAAGCTCAGCAACCTCTTTTTCAACTACCGAGTAGTCCTTGTAGCCTGCGAGGATCTCCTCAGCCTCTTCGTTATTATAATGGCCGAGAGCATATATAAATGTCTTAGTTTCGCCGGGAGCAAGAGTAAAGTCGCTTTGCAGCGCGCCGCAGGAGTTCTGGTTGTAATTAAGCTTGCCGCCGCATTTACCGGTTTCTACGGCCTGCGGATTTGCAAAGGTTCTGTATGGGCCCACAAAATCAGCAAGGCTTCCTGCGAAGTCACTTACTTTCGCATTTGCAAGGCCAAAGAAACGCTCGGCGTGGTTTGAACCCTTTGCATCGCGCTCGGAATTCTCATTTATGTGCTGAACTATCTTATTTCCCTCAAATGAGGTACGTGAGATAAACAGGGTGTACTGCAGGTTTACCTGATCCTGCTCGTAGTTGTTCTCATTTGTAAATTCCACAAAGCCAAATGTACTGAGCTTTCTTTCTGTTTTGCCCTCATTTGTAACTTTTGCGGCCCATACCTCGTAGGTCTTATCCTTTGGTACGTAGTAGGTTACTTCAGAGGCGATATCGCGGTACTGCGCCGAGATCACGGTGTAAGCCGTGCCGTGGCGGCAGACGTTTTTATAGGTAGAAAGGTCTTTTCCCACAGGCTGCCAGCTTGCGCTCCAGTAGTCGCCGTCCGCATTGTCACGGATGTAGATAAAGCGGCCGGGAAGGCTCTGCGTGTCGTTAAAGCGGTACCTTGTGATACGGCCGTTGGCGCCGCTCTTTACAAAGCTGTAGCCAAAGGCGTTGTTGCTTATTATAGCGCCGTAAGCCGGGCTTCCGAGGTAGTTACACCATGGGGCCGGGGTGTCAGGCCTTGTAATAACGTATTCCTTATTTTCAAGGTCAAAATGTCCAAATTGCATCTTAAGATCCTCCAATCGCATTATAAAAAATCGTTTTTATTGCTACTTGCTATCCTAAATTTTAGCATGAGAATGTATGGGTTTCAAGTGGATTTTACGCATATACAGCAGGTTTGTTAATGCTGAAAAATTAAGCAGAAAAAAGAGAAGACAAAACATATGTGCTGTGTTATAATTGAGGGTGCGAAATAGAAAATAAAAGAGGTAGCAAATGAAGATAATCCACACTGCAGATCTGCACCTTGACTCAAGGCTTTCTGCAAATCTGCCGGCTGATAAAAGAAAAATAAGAAAGGCTGAAGTGCTGCGTTCTTTCGCGCGGCTTTGCGAGTACGCTGCCGCAAATGAGGTAGAGGCGGTGCTTATAGCAGGCGACCTTTTTGATAATGCCGCTGTAAGCAGGGCGGCAAGAGACGCTGTGCTTGCGGCTGTTAAAGGTGCGCCGGGCGTGCA
>JAEEOQ010000122.1 GCA_016284355.1 Lachnospiraceae bacterium | reverse complement strand
GTCAGCTTTAAACTCAAAGTATAAATCTTCATAGTTGAAATCAAATTTAGGTTCAGCTGCAGATACTCTCGCAACGCTAGTCGGAGTAGCAACGCCAAGCACCATTGCAAATACAAGCAATAACGCTAACTTTTTTGTAAAATTCTTCATTAAAACAACCTCCTTTGTTGAAACCATGTTACCGACAATAACCCATGTACGGTAGGAATCGCCGGTCGTCCGGCATGTCATCCTTGACAACTTTTTTCCAAAAAACCACAGGACTCTCTATGTACGGTAGATTTGCCCGTAGTGAATTTGGCTTTCACAACATATATCGGAATGGAAATAATAATACTTTAGCCCTAGCCGAAAAAAATATAAAGTTTTTTATTTATTTTCCCATCTGCCGATTCACCTCAAATATAGCACCTTCAGTAAAATAAGTCAACTCTCTTTGGTTACAAAGGTTTTAAATTATGCGAAGAGGAATTAAAATATGTGACTCTTCCTATATAATTGCTTCAAGCCGAGGACTAATGTGATCGTTTTCGGCGGTCAAAAGTTAAAAGCATTTGGCAACTATTCTCCGACTAGCATTGCCAGAGCAGCAGCAAGTGACTACAAGATTCATGTTGGTTTCGAAGATTTATTTCTTAGACTTAAAAAGACCGGTGAAAACGGCTATGTTCAGGAATACGAGTTTACCCAGTATGTTGGTGACACAGCTCCAACAGCAGACCAGATCAAGGCCATCAAAGAAAAAGACTGGGTAACTGTTGGTTCTGATACTTATGCAGAGTACGGCGATCTTTCATGGTTCAATAAGAAAAAAGCTTCATATATTGTTGTAAGAATCTATGAGAACAATGCTTACACATACATTGTTTCAGACAAGATCGCAGCTCAGGAAGATGCACTTAAGGTTCTCTATTCTGATAAGAATGAGGCAGCAGCTACAACAAAGACTCCTGCATACACCAGTGCACAGGCAGTAGGATCTAAGACAACAGGTTATTTTGTATTTTACAGAGGCAAAACAAATCCTGTAGTTATTACCCCAACCGGTATTTCGTTCAGAGTTGATGGTTCTTACCACTATCATGTAGTTAAGAGCAATACCTCTGCTGGCGGCGGAGTAGTTCATGATTATTTTGAGCAGTATCTTAAACAGACTATGGGCGCTAAGGGTGTTACATTCTACTTTGTAGAGACAAAGAATGCGAATACTACAGACTCTGAAGGATGGCCTGTAAAAGAAGCTAAGTATAAATATGCAGCACAGAAGAATGCTCCTACAGTTAAACTTGATATTACTCATGTAGTACCTCTTAAGGCTGGTCAGGAATATAGAATCGTAAATGCATCTACAAAGAAGAGGAGTGACTGGGTATCTGTTGATACAGCTCATGGAAAAGTAGAGAACAACAAGGTTAAAGTTGGAAAGATCCTTCTTGAAGATCTTGTTGTAACAAAGGGTGCTGTAACATCAACCCTTGCTATTGAAGATGATTTCATTACTGCAGCAGGTAAACTTGATCCTGCCGCTCTTGCAAGAGGCGATGTTAAGCTTCAGGTTCGTACAGCAGCTTCTGCAAAGGGTGTTGCTTCAAAGATCTACTCAGTAGTAGTTACACAGGCAGCTATCGGAACAGCAGCAAGTACAGCTTCTATCAACGGAGCAGCAGGCGCTGAGCTTACAGTATCTTATAAGAAGGCTTATGATGCTACATCAGGTCTTGTAATTAAGAACAACAACACTACTGATAATTACGAAGTTTGCTTCTTAACATCAGGCGCTTCTGTAACAGCTACAGATAAGTGGACAACAGTTAAGGCAGGCAAGTCTGTTGAAGTTAAATCTCTTAAGAATAAGAGTGGCGACGCTTACACCAACTTCTTAGTTCGTAAGGTTGGCGATAAGAAGGCCGGATTACTTTCAAGTAATTATCATACATATGCAATTGCTGACGTAGTAGTTACTACTCAGACCATCCCTGAGGCTGCAAATGCTAACTTAACTATTACCGGTGTATCCGGTGCAGCAGTTACCGTAACTACCGCAGGTGCAGTTACAGTTACACTTCCAAAGGCAGCAGCCAGCGGAGCAGCTATCGAAGAGAAGTCAATTGAAGTAACAGTAAGTGGCGTAGGTACTCCTGGAACACTTAAGTGGAGCTCAAAGGGTTCAAATAAGGCCTTTACAGTTCCTGTTCCTACATATGCTAACAACAAAGTTACATTCAAGTTCGCTGTAAAGAAAGATACAACAACCGGTGATTCCGGTGAGTACAAGTGTGCAGTTGAAGGACTTAACTTCACATTTAAGGTTGTTATAGCAAACAATTAATGCTAACTAACAAAACTTCATTATGATGTTTAAAACCCCGGAAGAGTAAATGCTCTTCCGGGGTTTTGTTTGCCCGATAATCAAAATAAAATGACCACTTTAAGCCGGGGTTAAAGCGATCATTTAAGGCGAAACGACGCTTTAAGCCGGGGTTAAAGTGGTCAAAATAATCAAAATTCTTAATCAAGCACTGCTCCGTCGTACGCCGGACCGCGTACATCCACCTCGCATTTAAATATGCATCCGTCAAACTCGCCTGTAAGGCCATCTCCTGAGGATGTTATATAAAGCGTCTTCATGTCTTCTCCGCCAAAACAGCATGATGATGTGTGCTCTGCAGGCACATTTACAGTATCAAGAAGCTTACCGGTCTTGCCACAGCGTTTTTCCACTCTGCTGCCGCCCCAGACAGCAAGCCAGATATTGTCATCAGAATCGATGCAAAGCCCGTCAGGCACGCCATTCTCCACCTCAAAAAGCACCTTTCTATTAGAAAGCCTGCCGCTTTCTTCCTCATAATCAAACACAAATACCGCATGCTCCAATGAATCCGAGAAATAAAACTTCTTCCTGTCGCTGCTCCACGCCATGCCATTTGAGATCTTGGTGCCCGCCACAGCCACGCTGACATTTCCCTCATTTACAAGGTAAAGATTGCCCTCAGCCGGCAGATCGTCATCATTTACGGAAGCTCCGCACCAAATGCGCCCGAGCGCGTCAGCCTTGGCGTCATTTGAGCGCCAGTGCGGCTTGAACACATTTTTAAGGTCTACGGCGAGGGTAAGTTTCTCATTTTCCCACTTGTAAATGCCGTCCTCCATGCAGCAGGCAAAGCCGTCGCTACCCCTAAGAGGGATGGCGGAGCCCACGTGCTGCGGCAGGCTGATTCTCTTCTTTACGCCATCAGGTCCCATATACCAGTTCTTGTTATCAGTTATGTCTACCCAGGAGAGTCGCTTTAACTTTGAGTCGTAATATGGTCCCTCTCCCAGTTTGTATTTTTCGTTTCCAATCGGTGTTGCTGTATACATATCTTCTCTCCTTTTTAATCGCTTTATTATTTTGATTGCTTTAACCCCCCGGCGTAAAGTGTTTATTTCACGTTTTCGATCACCTTCAAAACCACCTTAACGCACACCTCAGATGCCCTGCCGATCATCTCTTCAAACTCATCCGCGCCGCCTGTCACGCCGTCGCTTACCGCCTTTATGAATAATGCCGGCACGCCGCAACGCTTACATGTAAGAAGTATGCCTGCTGCCTCCATTTCACAGATATCCGCGCCAAACTGCTTATGCAGCGCACTTTTCGCTTCTTCCCCTGCCACAAATTTATCAGCGGAAGCACATGTTACCGCCCGAAGCTCAGGGCAGGCAGAAAGCGCAAGATTTAACAGTTTCTCATCCGTATAAATGTATTTTTCGGTCTCCCCCGGGTACTGCCCCGGCGAAAGCTCCCTGTAAAACGGCGATGCGTCGTAATCGTAGTGCACCACCCTTCTTATTACAACCGGGTCACTAATGGCCATCTCAGGCGTAAGTCCCCCCACAACCCCAAAATTGACGATAGTCTCCACATCATACCGCGATATCAGCATCTGCGTAGCCGAAGCTGCCGCAATCTCTCCGGCGCCGCTTCCCACCACATAAATGCGGTTTTCTCCTATCTCAAACTTCCTTACTTCATATCCTTTAAGCGTGTCGGTGCCGGCCGCCTTCCCGCATGCCACAAGAAACGGCTCAAGCTCATCCGCCATCGCGACGATCATACCAATATTCATTTCAATCCCTCTTTTCGTTTTCTTCTATCTTAACACACGCGCGGCGCAAATACACCTGTTTTCTCGCATTTTTAAAATTTGCCCCCGCGGTGTATAATTAAGGTGGAGGTGACAAACTATAAACAGTCAAGTACTTTTGAAGATTTTTTGACTTTAGAAAAAAATGCATGACAAATAAACCATCTGAATAC
>JAEEOQ010000121.1 GCA_016284355.1 Lachnospiraceae bacterium | reverse complement strand
ACTGTATACGGCCTTGGGGCAAACGGTCTTGATGAGGAAGCAGCAAAGAAGATCTATGCGGCTAAGGGCAGACCTTCTGATAATCCGCTTATACTGCACATTTCCGAGTTTTCAGAGATAAAAGATATAGTAAAAAGTGTACCAGACGTAGCAAAAAAGCTTGCTGATGCTTTCTGGCCGGGCCCTATGACTATGGTATTTGAAAAGGCAGACATCGTTCCTTATGGAACTACCGGCGGCCTTGATACTGTAGCGGTAAGATGTCCTTCTCATAGCGTGGCAAGAGCGCTTATTAAAGCGTCGGGAGTTCCGATAGCTGCGCCAAGCGCCAACGCATCGGGCCGTCCAAGCCCTACTCTTGCGGAGCATGTAAAAGAAGATATGGACGGGAAGATAGAGCTTATTATAGACGGCGGAGCCTGCGATGTTGGTCTTGAGTCTACAATTGTAGACGTAACAGGACCTGTTCCTATGATATTAAGACCGGGGTATATAACAAAAGCCATGCTTGAAAAGGTAGCAGGTAAGGTAGAAGTTGACCCTGTTATAGTAGCTACAAAACCTGATCCAAACCTTAAGCCAAAGGCACCGGGTATGAAATACAGACACTACGCTCCGAAGGCGGATATGACCATATTTGAAGGAAAGAGCGAAGATGTGGTAAGCTGCATTAATGCAGAGACAGAAAGACTTCACGCTGAAGGCAAAAAAGTCGGCGTTATGTGCAGCGAAGAAACAAAGGTTATGTATAAAGGGGACGTTGTTTTTTCTGCAGGAAAGAGAAGCAGCGAGGCAGAGGTAGCACACAATCTTTTCAACATTTTAAGAGAGTTTGACGAGTGTAACGTGGATTACATTTTTGCCGAAAGCTTTGAAAGCGACGATCTTGGAATGGCTATCATGAACAGGCTTATTAAGGCCGCAGGCTATAAAAAAACCAAGGTTTAGACTTAATCTTGCGGGGAAGACTATAAGGACAGATTGGAGAAGACTATGAATTTTGATAAGATCATTTTTGTATGTACGGGGAATACGTGCAGAAGCCCTATGGCTGAAGCGATTTACATCAGTATGACTACGGCGGAGAGGATCCCTTGTATTTCAAGGGGGACTGTGGTGCTCTTTCCCGAGCCTACGAATCCTAAGGCAGATACTGTGCTTGCAAATCACAACCTTGTGAGCGAGCATCACGAATCCTGCCAGCTTAGTGAAGAAGACATTACTGAAAACACGCTGGTACTTACCATGACCGAGCGCCAGAAAAATCAGGTTCTTGAGACATTTGGGGAAGAAACCTGCGTGTACACTATAAAAGAATTCAACGGCGAGACCGGCGATGTGGTAGACCCGTACGGCGGCACCATTGTTGAATATGAAGAATGCTATAATGACCTTGCAAAGCTTATAAGAAAAACTGTGTATAAGCTTGAAGAGGACGGGATAGAAAAAAATGTGGAGGAAGAACAATGATAGGAATTGGCAGTGATCACGGCGGATATGCTTTAAAACAGGAGGTTATAGCATATCTTAAAGAAAAGGGACTTGAGTTTAAGGATTTCGGATGTTATGATGAGAAATCCTGCGATTACCCTGAGTATGCACATGCGGTAGCACACGCAGTAGCAGACGGAGAGTGCGAGAAAGGTATCCTTATTTGCGGTACCGGAATCGGCATTTCTATATCAGCAAACAAAGTAAAAGGCATCAGATGTGCCCTTTGCCACGATGTATTTTCCGCAAAGGCCACAAGAGAGCATAACGATGCCAACATTCTTGCCATGGGCGGCAGGGTCGTGGGCCCGGGCCTTGCATTAATGATAGTTGATACATTTTTAAACACACCTTTCTCAAATGAGGAAAGACATATCAGGAGAATAAATCAGATTGAAGAATAAAACTTTGCATTATTCGGCCCTGCACGGTTTATACTGGGGAGACATGGCCGTAATCGTTGGTTTTGCTTCGGTATATCTTTTGTATCGAGGGTTTACAAACAGCCAGATAGGTGTGATAATGGCTATCTCTAACATTATCACCGTAGTGACATCCCCTGTACTTTCTGCATTTGCAGACAGGACAAAGAAGATATCGCTAAACAACCTGGCAGCAGCACTTGCAGTAATTGTTACGGCGCTTGCAGGGGTACTTTATTTTATGCCTGAAGTGCTTTACGCTATCGGGATAGTATATGTTTTGCTTATTTCTGTTAATTCGGTCATAATACCGCTTATTACATCTATGAGTTTTGTGGCGGCTTCCTACGGATATGATGTAAATTACGGAATTGCAAGATCTGTTGGCTCCGTAACATATGCCATAGTAGTTACCGCCATAGGTAAATTTGTAGAAAAGTATAACGCAAGCTACCTGCCGCTTTTTTGCGTGTTGCTTTACACCCTTCTTTTCCTGTTCCTTTTTCTTTTCAGACTTAAC
>JAEEOQ010000120.1 GCA_016284355.1 Lachnospiraceae bacterium | reverse complement strand
TTGGCTCCCAAGGGGCATTTATAATGACGAGACAAATGAACATGTAGATAATGTGGCGGCATTTATCGGTCCTGCCAAAGTTGTTCTTGCCTGGACAGATAATAAAGATGACCCGCAGTATGCCATGTCTAAAGCAGATCTTGATTATCTTGAAAACGAGACGGATGCATGCGGGCGTAAGATAGAAGTGATCAAGCTGCCTATACCTGATACCGCTGTATGTGTTACGGCAGAAGACCTTGATAACTATGTGTTTGAAGAAGGCGAGGATGAAAGGAAAGCAGGAGAGCGCCTTGCGGCAAGTTACGTAAATTTCTATTTTGCTAACGGTAAGATACTTCTTCCGCAGTTTGGCGGCGTTAACGAAAAAAGTGATAAAAGGGCGATAGAGATCTTATCAAAAGCCTGCCCTGACAGAAAAGTAACAGGAGTCCCTGCAAGAGCAATTCTTGCGGGCGGCGGTAATATTCACTGTGTAACTCAGCAGATTCCTGCTGTTAAGCGTGTATAGATCCGGTATTTTTACAAAAAGAGGTTGATAAAGTGAGTAAAGTAAAGGTAGCTGCCATTCAGATGAAATGCAGCAAAAACGTACAGGAAAGCATTGATACGGCAGAAAAGATGGTAAGAGAAGCGGAAAAAAGCGGCGCTAAGCTGATCCTTCTTCCTGAGCTTTTTGAAAGACAGTATTTCTGCCAGGAGCGCAGATATGATTATTACGATTTTGCAAAAACTCCTGCGGATAATGATGCCATAAAGCGTTTTAAAGAAGTAAGCCGTGAGCTTAGCCTTGTTATGCCCATAAGCTTTTATGAAAAGGACGGAAACGTACTTTATAACAGTGTGATGATGCTTGATTGCGGCAAAGAGCTTGGTATCTACAGAAAGACTCATATACCTGACGATCATTATTATCAGGAGAAATTCTATTTTACTCCGGGTAATACCGGATTTAAAGTGTTTGAAACAAGTGCGGGAAAGGTTGGCGTTGGTATCTGCTGGGATCAGTGGTTCCCTGAAACTGCAAGATGCCTTGCAATTAAGGGCGCTGACATTATTCTTTACCCTACGGCTATCGGCAGCGAACCTATCCTTGAAGTTGATTCATCAGGACATTGGCAGCGCACTATGCAGGGCCACTCTGCGGCAAATATTTTGCCTGTTGTTGCGGCTAACCGTATAGGGCTTGAGACAGTTGAGCCTTCAGAAGAAAACGGCGGGCAGAAAAGCAGCCTTACTTTTTATGGAAGCAGCTTTATGACAGATGAGACAGGAGAAATCATTACCAGTGCAGGCAAAGATGAGGAAAAGATCCTTTATTCTGAGTACGATTTTGATAAGATACGTGAAAACAGGCTTTCCTGGGGACTCTTTAGAGATCGAAGACCTGAAGTTTATAAGAGTATAACGGAATAAGACAAAGAATGCCCCTAAGCACGATGCTTAGGGGCATTTGATCATTATCTATCTCTTTCCGATCTTTATAAGTCTTACGATAACTGAGCTAAGTACGAGGTTAACTGCAAGTTCGATAAGGAAGTTAACTCCTACGATAGCAAGGATAAGGTAAGCTCCGGCGCTTTCATAGCCTGCGGCTGCTGCCCATCCGTTGATAGTATCCATAAAGAAAAGCCTGCAGCCAACGAGGAATAAGCCGGTATTTGTAACAGGAGCTACAACGCCTGCGGTCATTACCGCAAGAAGGCCGCTCTTCTTTTCAATAGCCTTATATACAAGACCTGCAAGAAGACCTGCACATGTACCTTTAACAAGGACTGTTATAACTGTACCCGGTACACTTACTGCCATAAATGCGCCTGCATCATTGATAAGAACAACTACGCCAAATACAAAGCCGAGCCATGCTCCTGCCTGCCAGCCGTAAAGGGCTGCACCGATGATAATAGGTGCAAGTACAAGTGAAATGGTAAAAATACCTGTTGGTCTTATCATAACTGCGAGCACCTGCAGTACGATAACGATGGCCGTAAAAAGACCGATTCCTACGAGTTTCTTTGTTTTTTCGTTCATTTCTTTCCTCCTATACTGTTCTGCCTTTTTGCAGATACAGTTACTCCGAAGGTTATTCTGTTATTAGGTTGTTAAAAGCTGTTCCTTCTGAAGGAAGGTATACTTTAGGGATCTTTGCATCCTTCTTGCCATACATAACCTCTGCGAAGTTCTCACATACTGCGTCCATAGTATCCTGTGTATACTTGAGATGTAAAAAGCCTGCTACAAGGTCGAAAAGCGAAGGCATAATGCATTTGCCCCAGTCTGCTTCATCCTTTGAACCCTCGGTTACATCACACGGACGGATAGGTACAAGAGCACCGGACTCTTTATTCTTACCATTTAAACATACACTGCCCTTTTCGACTTCAAAAAGAAGCTCGTATGCAGCAGATTCGGAGTAGGTCTTATCAGAACTGCTGAAAAATGCGATAACCTTTTCATCATCTGACATGGATACAGGAAGATGCATCTGGAATTTGTGCTCTTGATTGCCTGTTTTAATGATGCTGATAAGTTTGTCGATACTTTCCTGACTTAAAACTTCGCTGCCGACGCCGGATTTATCTTTTTCATTGCTTAAAAAAGATATAAGGGTATCGATCTCGGACTGTGACAAAAGTGCCATGTTCTGCTTGCTCATAAAAGTTCCATCCTTTCCTTGTGAATTATCTTAATTATATATTTCAGGGCAAAAAAAAACAAGCCCCTAAAATTTAGGGACTTGTAATGAAGTTCTGCTCTCGCTGCGCTCGCCAGAACAAAGGCATCTCTAAGAAACGAGTTTCTAAGAGCTGACCTTTATACCCAACCCTGAGCCATCATAGCTTCTGCTACTTTAAGGAAACCTGCGATGTTGGCACCTGCTACGTAGTTGCCTTCCATACCATATTCCTTTGCGGCATTGTCAAGATTGTGGAAAATATTAACCATGATGTTCTTAAGCTTTGCATCTACTTCTTCAAATGTCCATGAAAGTCTCTCTGAGTTCTGGCTCATCTCAAGAGCTGAAGTAGCTACGCCGCCTGCATTTGAAGCCTTACCAGGTACAAAGAGTACGCCGTTTTTCTGTAAGTACTCTGTAGCATCAAGAGTAGTAGGCATGTTAGCACCTTCTGCAACAGCGGTAACGCCGTTTGCCACAAGTGCCTTTGCGTCATCAAGATCAAGCTCGTTTTGTGTAGCACATGGAAGAGCTACATCTACTTTATAGTTCCATACTCCGTGCTCACCGTTCTTCTTCTCATGATACTCTGCTGAAGGTCTTGCAGCTGCATACTCTGTAAGACGTGCTCTCTTAACCTCTTTAACTTCTTTAAGAAGAGCTACATCGATTCCCTCAGGATCGTAAACCCAGCCGGTTGAATCAGAGCATGTAACAGCCTTTGCGCCAAGCTGCTGTGCCTTCTGGATAGCGTAGATAGCAACGTTACCTGAACCTGATACAGCAACTGTCTTGCCCTTTATATCATGACCGTTGCATTTAAGCATCTCTTCAACAAGATAAAGAAGACCGTATCCTGTAGCCTCTGTTCTTGCAAGAGAACCGCCGTATGTAAGGCCCTTTCCTGTAAGAACGCCTTCGTAAAGGCCTGTGATCCTCTTATACTGACCGTAAAGATAACCGATCTCTCTTCCGCCGACACCGATATCACCTGCAGGAACATCCTCATCTTTTCCGATATATTTGTAAAGCTCTGTCATAAAGCTCTGGCAGAATGCCATAACTTCTCTGTCGCTCTTGCCCTTAGGATCAAAGTCGGAACCACCCTTGCCGCCGCCGATAGGAAGACCGGTAAGAGAGTTCTTAAAGCACTGCTCGAAACCAAGGAATTTGATGATACTCTGATTTACGCTAGGATGGAAACGAAGACCACCCTTGTAAGGTCCGATAGAGCTGTTAAACTGTGCTCTGTAGCCTCTGTTAACCTGTACCTGTCCCTTGTCATCTCTCCAGGTTACTCTGAAAGAAACGATACGATCAGGCTCTACCATTCTTTCAAGGATCTTGTGCTCCTCAAACTCCGGATGCTTTGCAATAACCGGTTCAAGTGAAGTAAGAACCTCGCTTACTGCCTGTAAAAACTCAGGCTCGAAAGAATTCTTAGCCTTTACCTCATTAATAACTTTCTCAACATATGCATTCATTTGTGCAATCCTCCCTCATTAATTACCCTGTATGCTGTTTAACGCTACAGCGCACTAAACTGACTTTTGATTTATTATATTATCTCGGTTAAAATAAATCAAGCAAAAAATACGTGTATACAATAATACAGGGTATATTTATTATTCATATCAGTAATAATCAAGGCTTATATCACAGCCAAAGTTTATGTTTATTTAATATTTTGAAGGCTTCCATTCATGATGACAGCCTAAAGGCAGTATGCTATAATATATAAGCATTTCTTTATATTATATTAAGTTGAAAGGATGGACAAAAGTATGGGATACTTAGGCGAAGAAATTCCAAAACTCGGTTTTGGCCTTATGAGACTTCCTATGATCGGGGATGAAGTTGATATCGAGCAGACAAAACAGATGGTAGACATTTTTATGAAAAATGGTTTTACCTATTTTGATACTGCTTACGGTTATATTAACGGGAAGTCCGAAGAAGCAGTAAAGACATGTATCGTGGACAGATATCCGCGTGACTCTTTTACTATCGCAACCAAGCTTCCTGCATGGGCAGGAGCTAAAGACGCAGAGGAAGCTAAGCAGATGTTCTACACCTCTTTAAAGAGAACAGGTGCAGGCTATTTTGATTTTTACCTTCTTCACAACCTTGGAGATAACAGAACCGAGGTCTTTGACAAGTTCGGTATCTGGGAGTTTGTAAATGATCTTAAGGCACAGGGTCTTATAAAGCACCTTGGCTTTTCTTTCCACGACACAGCAGACAAGCTTGAAGAAGTACTTAAGGCACACCCTGAGGTTGAGTTTGTTCAGCTTCAGATCAACTACATTGACTGGGAAGATGAACATGTACAGTCAAGAAAGAACTTTGAGGTATGCAAGAAATACGGCAAACCTGTAGTTGTTATGGAGCCTGTTAAGGGTGGTACTCTTGCAAGACTTCCTGAAGATATCGCAAAGATCTTTAAAGATTACAACCCTGAAGCTTCAATTCCTTCATGGGCACTTAGATACGTGGCTTCTAAAGAAAACATGATCACTGTTCTTTCGGGTATGTCAACTATAGAGCAGATGGAAGACAATGTTTCCTTTATGAAAGACATGAAGAAGATCTCAGATGAGGAGCAGAAAGTTATCGATAAAGTAATCGATGCCCTTCATGCAAAGCCAACCATTCCTTGTACAGGATGTTCTTACTGTACAAAGGGCTGCCCTATGAACATCAACATTCCAGGCATCTTTAACAACATGAACACCTATCTTGTTTATGAAAATGCTGATGCTGCAAAGGGTGGCTACAGATGGTCTACAAACGGCAGAGGAAAGGCTTCCGACTGTATCAAGTGCGGACAGTGCGAATCAGTATGTCCTCAGCACATTAAGATCACAGAAGAGCTTGAAAAAGCCGCAGCAGTACTCGAAGGTTGACATGATTGTTTTAGGCCGGAAATCCATAGGGAATCCGGCCTTTTGTTGTATTATGAAGGGGTGCTTGGTATGACGGGGCGTGTACATAAAAAAAGACTTGTTAAAATTTTGTTGTTTGTCTTTACTATCATTTTTATATTCTGGTTAATGCAAGAGTTACGAACTGAAAGATATCCACATAAAGGGCATCTGTATACCAAAAAAGATATTATCTTCAACCATCAAATATCTAGGTGGTATGGAGAAATGTCTAGTTCTGTTGTTATTATTGAAAATGAAGAACAGCTAAAGATAGCAAGAAATGGTTACTTAGATAAGATAGAAAATCGTTCTGGCAGCATTAGGGAACGTTATATAAACATAAGTGAGTTTCCTGAAATTGATGAACTTATAAATAATTATCCTATTAATGATTATACCTATGTCATTCAATATCTTAGTACAGGCAGTGGGAGCAGAAAGGTTATAAGTAAGGGAGTATGGGTAGATGAGAAAACTCATAGCATTAGTTTTGATTTAACTATAAAGACTAATACAAGACTTTATACAGCAGACGAAAATGGGCATATTTTCTATGCGGCTTTTCCAAAGGGTGAAATATCTGATTGTATTTTTGATGACGTTAGTTATCCTGATATTTCGATAAAAGATACAAAAAAGGATGAAACAGAATAGTAAAAGATGCCCCTAAGCATTACGCTTAGGGGCATCTTTCCATTATACTCTTTCTTTTACAAACTCAATAAACTTCTCCGCCTGCTCGCTTGCGGGGCTGTCCTTTAGAAGGCCAAAGCCTATGGAACGCTTATGTACAGGCTCGGAAAGCTTTAGACGTGTAAGGGTGCCGTCTTTTAGCTCATCTTTTACGAAACGGTCGATTACACAGGCGATTCCAAGACCTGTTTTGACAAACTCGATAAGAAGGTCCATACTTGTAACTTCAAGGATCTGCTCAGGCTCTACGTGATGCTCGCGAAAATATGCGTCAATGTAGCGACGGGAAAGGTTTTCTTCGTCAAGGAGCATAAGGTTTGCGGCCGAAAAGAGCTCGGCGCTGCAGGTATGTACAAACTCATCGGTAAAGCCCTCACGGTCTTTAAGATGCTCTAAATATTTAGGCGTAGCCACAAATATGTCTTCGATATCGCCAAAACCAGTAAAGGAGATGGAATCTAGATTCGAAGGCTTTCCTATAAGACCTACGTCCACTTTGTGGGACTGCAGCAGCGAAATAGTCTGCAGCGTAGGCTGGCAATATATGGAGATCCTGATATTTGGATATTTTTCGTTGAAATCTCTAAGCAAAGGAAGGAGCACATATTTACAAAGGGTGGATGAAGCACCTATCTTAAGGTGGCCTATACCAAGCTTTTTGTTTCTTGAAAGGTTTTCTTCGGCTTTATCAAGATGCATAAAAGCGGCACTTGTATGCTCATATAAAAGCTTTCCCGCATCTGTAAGCATAACGCCTCTGCTTCCTCTTATAAAGAGCTGAGTATCAAGGTTTTGCTCAAGATGACTAATGGCTTTGCTTATGGCAGGCTGGCTTATAAAAAGTTTCTTTGCGGCCTTTGAAATGTTGCCTTCTTCGGCGACAGCATTAAATATGTGATAAAGTGAAAGATTCTGCTCCATATCAGGGCTCCTTTCATAACCTAAATTTATATTAATCATTCTTACTATGTATTTTAATCATAACACATCTTGTGATATAATTCCATACATAATCTTAAGAAGGAGGCGCCTTTTTATGGGGATGACAATGACACAAAAGATACTTGCAAAGCATGCGGGACTCCCGTCTGTAGAAGCAGGGCAGCTTATAGAAGCAAACCTTGATCTTGTACTTGGCAATGATGTTACCGCACCTGTTGCAATAGGCGAGATGGAAAAGTTTAATTTAAAAGGCGTATTTGACAAAGACAAGATAGCTTTGGTTCCGGATCATTTTACGCCGAACAAGGATATCAAGTCTGCAGAAAACTGCAAATGCATGAGGGAGTTTGCATATAAAAACAGCATTACAAACTATTTTGAGATAGGACAGATGGGTATAGAACATGCCCTTCTTCCTGAAAAAGGTCTTGTGGTAGCGGGAGATGTGGTGATCGGAGCCGATTCACACACATGTACCTACGGAGCTCTCGGAGCCTTCTCTACAGGAGTAGGAAGTACCGATATGGCAGCGGGTATGGCCACAGGAAAGGCTTGGTTTAAGGTACCTTCGGCTATTAAGTTTAACCTTAAAGGCAAACTTAACAAATGGGTATCGGGTAAGGATGTCATCCTCCACATCATCGGCATGATCGGTGTGGACGGTGCCAGATATAAGTCTATGGAGTTTGTGGGCGAGGGAGTAAGCGCACTTTCCATGGACGACAGATTTACAATAGCCAATATGGCTATCGAAGCAGGGGCAAAGAACGGTATTTTCCCTGTGGACGAACTTACGGTGGAATACATGAAGGAGCATTCCACAAAGCAGTATGAGGTATTTGAAGCAGATGCAGATGCACCTTACGATGAAGTTTACGACATAGACTTAGGGGAGATTAAGTCTACAGTAGCTTTCCCGCATCTTCCTGAAAATACTCATACTATCGATGAGGTGGGGGATATCAATATAGACCAGGTCGTAATAGGTTCCTGTACCAACGGAAGGATCTCCGATATGCGAGTTGCAGCTAGCGTCATGAAGGGACGCAAGGTTGCGAAGGGAGTTCGTGTTATCGTAATTCCTGCCACTCAGGCCATCTACATGCAGTGTATTGCTGAGGGGCTTACACAGTGCTTTATAGAGGCCGGAGCCGTAGTCAGCACACCTACCTGCGGTCCTTGTCTTGGCGGCCATATGGGAGTAATGGCAGCCGGTGAGAAAACAGTTTCCACAACCAACAGAAATTTTGTCGGACGTATGGGTCACACTTCAAGCGAAGTTTACCTTGCAAGCCCTGCAGTTGCTGCTGCAAGTGCCATAACAGGTAAGATAAGCTCGCCTGAAGATCTTGTATAGGAGGTGGTATCATGAATGCATGCGGAAAAGTACACAAATACGGAAACAACATCGATACAGATGTTATAATCCCTGCAAGATACCTTAATTCCTACGATCCTGCCGTGCTTGCGGGATACTGCATGATAGATATCGATGCAGATTTTGCCGGCAGAGTAAAGAAGGGTGACATCATGGTAGCCGGCAAAAATTTCGGTTGCGGATCCTCAAGAGAACATGCACCTATAGCTATTAAAGCAAGCGGTATTTCATGCGTTATCGCAGAAAATTTTGCCAGGATCTTTTATCGTAACGCTATCAACATTGGCCTTCCTATAATTGAATGCAAGGAAGCTGCGGATGAGATCAACGCAAAAGATGAGGTAGAGGTAGATTTTGACTCCGGCCTCATTACCGATAAGACCACCGGCAAGACCTACAAAGGCCAGGCTTTTCCTGAGTTTATGCAGGGTATAATGAAGGCCGGCGGACTTATGAATTACATTAACAAATAGGATTTTTTCTTTGCAGGCCGGGTGCCATAACACCCGGTCATTTTTTATTCTGAAAATTTGCTGTAAAATGCCCTTTTCTACTGTTTTTAGCATCTTGAATATAATTAGATTTTGTGATAAGGTTTTATGTGGAGGATAAGCGTTAATTATGAGTAACATTAACCTTGAATATTATAAGATCTTCTATTATGTTGCGACCTTAGGCGGCATTACCGCTGCTGCAGACAAGCTTTGTATATCACAGCCTGCGGTGAGCCAGTCGGTAAAAAGCCTTGAAAAGCAGATCGGCGGAAAGCTGTTTATGAGAGGGCCAAAGGGCGTCAGCCTCACTCCTGAGGGCGAGGCTTTATTTGCTTACGTAAAAAAGGGCTACGAGATCATAGAAAAGGGCGAGGAATCCTTTAGAAGGATGAATGACATGGAAAGCGGAGAGGTGCGTATAGGAGCTTCCGATATGTCCCTTAAGTATTTCCTGCTTCCGTATCTGGAGCAGTTTCACACAAGATACCCGGGTATTAAAGTCATAGTGACAAACGCTCCTACACCTGAGACCTGCACGAAGCTTTCTGAAGGAAAGATAGATTTTGGCGTAGTTTCAACGCCACTTCCGGAGCGAACCGAGTTTGACACAAGGTATGTAAGGGATATAGAAGATATTTTTATAGCGGGAGGAAGATATGCTTCCTTTAAGCACAGAACGGTCAGGTACGAAGAACTTGAAGATGTACCTGTTATAGCGCTTGAGAGAAATACAAGTACCAGGCGTTATATGGACGAATATCTTGCAAGGCTTGGAGTGGTGTTAAAGCCTGAATTTGAGCTTGCCACAAGTGATATGATCGTTCAGTTTACCCTTCGCAATCTTGGTATTGGCTGCATAGTTAAAGATTTTGCAAAAGAATACCTTGAAAAGGGCGAAGTGTTTGAACTCCTTTTTGAAAAGAAGCTTCCAAAGAGACATTTTTGCATTATAACAGACAAGAAAAACCCTATGAGTAAAGCTGCAGACAAGCTGCTTAAAGTTATAGAAGAAAATTTATGATGTGGAGGAATTTGTAAATGAGACTGGGTGCTTTAGAGGCCGGCGGAACAAAGATGGTTCTTGCCGTTGGAGATGAAAAGGGTAATATTTTTGAGGAAACACAGTTTCCTACAAAGACGCCGGAAGAAACCATGCCGCTTATGATAGAGTGGTTTAAGGAACGTAATATCGAGGCTCTTGGAATAGGCTGTTTTGGACCTGTAGACGTAAACGAGGGCTCTCCTACATACGGATATATCCTTGATACACCAAAGCTTCCGTGGGTTCGCTACAATATAGTCGGAGCCTTTAAAGAAGCTCTTAACGTACCTATAAAGATCGATACCGATGTAAACGGATCCTGCCTTGGAGAGATGCATTTTGGAGCAGCAAAGGGTATTGATTCTGTCCTTTATATCACAATAGGTACCGGTGTCGGAGCCGGTATCAGTATAGACGGAAAGATGGTACATGGTATGCTTCATCCTGAGGCAGGCCACATGCTTATTGCAAGGCATCCGAAAGATAAAGGGGAGTGCGTATGTCCTTATCATGACAGCTGTTTTGAAGGGCTTGCAGCAGGCCCGTCTATTGAAAAACGCTGGGGAGCAAAGGCAAAAGACCTTACAGATAACGATGAGGTGTGGGAACTTGAAAGCTATTATATAGCAGCAGGACTTGTAAACCTTTGCCTTTCCGTAAGCCCAAAGAAGATTATCCTTGGGGGCGGAGTTATGCACCAGGAAAAACTTTTTCCGCTTATCAGGAAGAAATTTACAGAGCTTATGGGAGGCTACATAAGGACACCTGAGCTTTCCGATATGGATTCTTATATAGTGCCAAACAGTTTAAATGATGAACAGGGAATTCTTGGTGCCATCTATCTTGCAGATGAAGCACTTAAATCCAATAATTAAAACTGGATTTAACTATTTGACAAAATCTGCGAGCACGCCATTTTACTAATGTTACAGGGGTAGTAATGAACGAGAAGATCGATGCTTTTTCAAAGGGAATATTTAAGACCGGTAAAAACTCCGTTGTGTTTAACCCTGCAAAGCTTTATATAGAGGCTAAAGAGGGAATTATATACGAAGGTAGTATCGATTTTGAGGCTTCAATAGCAAAGGATATTGAGGTCTGTTTGTCTTGCGAAGAACCTCAATTTATCCTTAACTATGCTACCCAGAGCAAAGGCAGAGGAAAGATAGAATTTTCATACGATGCCACATACAAAGAAGCCGGGTTTGAAAGAAAGACGGATATTCATTTTATCAGTTCTGCAGGTGAATATGATATCCCTGTAGAGATAAATGTTGTAAAGGCTGAGATTGATTCACCCATAGGAGGGCTTTCTGATCTTTTTCAATTTGCGGCCCTTGCAAAGCAAGACCCTGCGTCTGCGCTTGAAATCTTTCTTTCAGAGAGCTTTGAACGTACTTTCCTTAAAGGAAATACCGAAGACAGGCTTGTTTACAGAGGCCTTATAAAAAGCAGGGCAAAGGAACATGCTATGGAAGAATTCCTGCTTTTTGAGCGCAAAAAAATGCCGGTTATCCTATGTGTCAGCGAAAGTGAGCTTGAGTATCATCTTGCAAGAAAAGCCATAAAAGACAATATAACCGTAAAACGCAATACCTGGGGCTATACTGATATCCCGGTGCATTGCGATATGGATTTTGTTCAGATAGAAAAAACGCATATTTCAGGGGAAGATTTTGTCTCCGGAGAGGCAAAGATACCTTTTGTGCTTGATCCGCTTAAAATGCATGAGGGCAAAAACGTAGCTACCGTAACCGTAGGAAGCGGTGATGTGGCCCTTAGCGTTCGAATATTTGCAGACTGCACTGCAAGCAGGCCCGTAAGGTCTTCTTTGCCTTTTAAGAAAAAAGCATACGCCGTAAAGCTTATCAATAACTTTATGGACTTCAGGACACATAAGATCACTACAGAGCAGTTTGCCACAAGCAACAGGGCGGTTCTTTACGGTCTTCAGGTAATAGATAATGACGTTTTGCTTGAACTTGCCGGGATCCACTTAAACCTTCTTGGAAAACGAATAGCAGAGGCAAAAGCAGGCCTTGAAAAGGCGGCAGGACGCATGAAAGATCAAAGGGAATTTGCTACGATCTACTTTGCTTTCCTAAAAGCAAAGCTTTACCCTGAAGATGAAAAGGCGTCAAGAGACGCCAAGCTTATGCTTACAAGAGCCGTGGCAGAACATCCTTCCGAGTGGTGGTATGTGGAACTTTTCCTTGAGATAGGTCATGAGAAGATCAAGAGGGCGGAAGACAGACTGCGATTTTTGCGAGAGGTATATGGAGCTGGCTGTCGAAGCGAGATAATCTATTACGAGGCTTATTCGATTCTGGTAAAAAAGCCGGAACTATTCACAAGACTTTCAGGTTTTGAGGTACAGATATTTAACAGAAGTGAAAGGCTGGGGCTTTTTGACCCTGAGCTTAACGAGCAGTACGTATATTTTGCGGAAAACGAAAAGAACTACGATCCGCTTGTATTTAAACATCTTGTCAGCATATACGAAAGAGAAGGATCTGATGAAGTCCTTTCGGCAATATGCGCAGTATTACTGAAAAAAGATAAAAAGTTAAATTCTGATTTTATTTGGTTTAAACGTGCTGTATCTAAAGAAATAAGGCTTACAGGTGTTTATGAGGCCTATATGGATACGGCAGATAAAGACGTTTTTGCCGCGCTTGAAAGCAGGGTTTATACATACTTTGAGTATGACAATTCCTTGCCTGACGATAAGAAGGCATTTCTTTATGCAAACGTGATCACTCACAGGCGTGACAGAGATAAGACAGGTATTTACGATGCTTATCTTCCGCAGATAAGAGAATTTGCGGAGAGAATGATAAAGACCGGCCGTATGAACAGCCACCTTGGCATAATCTATGATGACCTCTTTGAAAATACGGATTTTGAGACTGAGGTTACGGAGTATCTACCTGAGATAATCTTTAAAAACGAGATCGTCTGCAAGGTGCCGGGTATCGTTAGTGTAATCGGACTTGCACCGGAGCTGTCAGATGAGTACTCTGCGACCTTTGAAAACGGCAGGGCCTATATAGATGCCATTGATAACGACACCGTATTTCTTACAGAAGATCTTGACGGCAACAGATATATAATGTCTGCCCATTATGATATAAACAAGATCTTCCGCACAGGAAGACTTTCTGATGTAGCGTATGAGGCAGGAAGCAGAGACAGGCGGATACTTATCGGGCGCACAAAAAAGGCTTCCATGTACCACAAAGGAAATGTGGAGACCACCGAAGAATACGGTATTATCGCAGAGAGCGAAGGAATCTCGGGAGAGTATCGAAGCGAAGCTGTTTGCACTCTTATTAACTACTATTACGATCATTTCGAGGGAAATCTTCTTGAGGAGTACCTTGGAAAAGCGGATCTGTCTTATCTTAGCAGCGAAGACAGGACCCGCATTATAGAGCTTTTTATGATGAGAGATCTTAGCGAGCTCTCTCTTAAAAGTATTAAAAAATACGGATTTATCGGCATTTCAACCAAATACCTGCTGCGTATCTTTAACAGAAGTATTGATGAAGAAAATGAAGAAGACAGAGATTTTATGCTGTCTCTTGCCTGGTATATCTTTGCGGGTGGCAGGGCTGATACCGGTGTGCTTTCTTTCCTTGAAAAATATTTTGTGGGAAGCACTAACCAGTACTTAAGGCTTTGGGAAGAACTGCACAGAGTAGGACTTCCTTCAGGAAATCTTGAAGAGCGCGCCGTAACGGGCATGCTTGAATCAGAGACCGTACCGCCGGGAGCCGCAAGACTTTTTAAGAGCTTTTATAAGCGCTGCATAGAAGAACGCAACGTTACCGCAAGAAAACTGATAAGAGCCTTTCTTGCTTTTGAAGCTTACAAATATCTTGCAAGTGATGATATCCTTGACGACATGCTCTTTAACGAGATGCGTGAAGAGATATTCTACGACGGAAATGATATCTGCAAGATGGCTGTACTTAAGTATTACAGCAGGAAAAAGACATTAAGTACCGATGAACTTACATTTGCGGAAGAATATATGCGTAACTCTGCAGAAAAAGGTAATATTATGCCGTTCTTTACCGGTTTTGCGGGAAAATGCACACTGCCTGCGGGAAGCAGGAACAAGTCTTTTGCGGAGGTTATAGCAGACCCTGATGACCTTGTGTACATACATTACAGGATCATAGGTGATGACGAAGAAGGCGAATTTGTAACAGAACCTATCCTTCACAACTATCACGGTATTTTTCTTAAGAGCTTTACTCTTTTTTACGGAGAGGCTGTGCAGTACTACATAACCATCGAAAGAGACGGCGACAGTGAGATAGTCTTAAGCAAGGTCCTTGAGATAGGGTCAGATAACGGCGAAGACAGCATTACGTCTATAGGCGTTGATGAGAGCCCGTATCAGATGCTTAACATCATTCTTCTTGCAGACGAACTTAACGATGATATGACGGTTAAAGACATGATGAACAGGTTTGCCTGCAGAAATCATGTAATAGATAAGCTTTTTAAACCAATTTAGATTAAGGAGGACATACGGTCGTGAGTGGTAAACTTTATATTGGGATCGACATCTGCAGAGACTATTCACAGATAGTATGTATCTCTGACAAATTCAGTGAGCCCCAGTCGCTTGGAAAAGACGGGCCTGCAGAAAGCTACCTTATCCCTACGGGAAGTCTTGATCGTGAAAACCTTACGAGGCTTCTTAGAAATATGCTAAACCTTACAAGGCTCACTTCTCCTGATGATACCATCGCTTATGTGGGAGTGGCTGTAGAAAAGCTGCCGGAAGAAAAAGAAGAAAGCCTTAAGGCCGCATTAAAGGAAAGTTTTGAAAATATCGGCATAAAAGAGGACAGACTTATAATAGTACCTCACAATGAGGCTCTTTTATCATATGTTGTCCACGGAAAGCGTACCCTTTGGTCGGGAGACACGGTCTTATTTGAGTTTCGTGATGAAAAACTTTATTCTGTGAGGCTTACCATCAATAAAAAGCTTAAGCCTATGATGGCTGAGATCAGAGAGACGGATTACGGCAGTTATCTTAAGACAACGGATATACTAAAAGACCCGGTAAAAGCAGCGGCAGGCTTTGATGAGGCAGCGGAAAACGCAGTCAGTGTAAGCAATATGGTTTCCTGTATCTATGCTTCGGGCCGCGGTTTTGAAAGCACATTTGCTGATGAGGTCCTTGTAAAATATGCCACCGGAAGGAAGGTATACAAGGGACAGAACCTGTATGCAAAAGGGGCCTGCTATATAGCAAAGATGAAGGCGGAAAATGAAGAGCAGACGGTTACCCTTCTTGATTCGGATATGATACCTGCTTCCTTAAGACTTAAGGTATATACAGACGGAAAAGAACAGGAAATAGAGCTTGTGCCGCCTCTTACAAAATACAGCGAGGCCGCAGTAACAAAGGATTTGATACTTGATGAGACTGACAGACTGGAGTTTAGATTTATAGATGTGAGGTCTGATGTTAAATCTAAATTTGATTTATCACTTGACGGGCTGCCGAACCGTAGCCCTCGTATGACAAGGCTACGCCTAAGCGTTGATTTTACCGAGGCTTACAGTTGTAGAATAAAAGCGACTGACCTTGGCTTTGGTACTTTTGTAAGACCTGATGAAAGCGATACCGGTATTCGCCACGAATGGCAGACCGTAATGAATATTTAAATCGGAGCAAAGATGGGAAAAGTAATACTTTGCAGCGGCGTTCTTTCCGGAAGCCCTTTTGAGGTTCCGGGAGGCAGACTTATATATTCTGCCGATGAACTCTGCTACTACGTTTATGAAAATGCAATAAAGCTTGAGGAAGACTTTTTTTCGGAAGCACTTATAAAATGGCTTCGTGAAAAATGTGAGATGACAGAGATAGCCGATAAGCTGGAGTTTCTTGAAGAGAACAATTACAGCTTTAAAGACCGTGTGGTGGCGCTTCTTTGCTCTGCAGACTATTATACCGAGGATGAGATCATTCTCCTTATAAAGAAGATGAATGCCTGGGAGAATCTTCCTTTGTGGCGAAAAAAGAAGCTTCAGGCAGATGAGCTCCTTATGGAGGGTCACTTCCTTAAAGCAAGAAGCGAATATGAAAGCATTCTTGCCATTGAAGGTATAGATGATGAGGACGCCGGCAGCGTTTACCACAATATCGGCGTTGCGAAAATGCATACCGTGGCTGCAGGAGAAGCCGCGCGAGATTTTTACAAGGCTTATCAGATAAGCGGAAACGGCGAGAGCCTTAGAAGCTGTATTATCGCCTATCTCATTGAAGGTGACATCGGAAGAGCAGAAAACATCTGCATGAGAGAAGGATATGGCAGCGATCTTCTTGAAAAATGTGAGAGCGAATACGAGAAGTGTATGGCTGAAGCAGATATGAAAGATGACATCTACGTTATGACCCGTGAACAGCGTATGAAACATGTGGCAGAATGGAAAAAGCAGGTGAGAAGATTATGAGATTATTCAGAAAGACAATTGAGCTTGATGAAAAAGGAATGAATGAATTTATAACTTCTGTTTCCGAAGACAATGCTCCGAGATACAAAAAGCGCGAAGAACTGCGCAGTAACACGGAATCGGGAAGCTACTGGGACACCCTTGCGGCAGAAAGAGAGCAGGGGGCTAAGGAAAAAGTATCTGATGGCATAGATGTAAATGATATCGATCCCGATGTTTATATCGATACTTTAACAGGAGATGATGAACCTGTCTACGCTAAGAATACAGAAGAAGCCGAGATAGAAGCAGCTATTTCACTTCTTGACAGTCGTAAAGGAGTAAGCAGACAGCCGGATAGAAGCGAAGAAGAGCAAAGAAGAGCACTTTCTGCCGAATTTCGTAACGCTTTTATGATGAGCAAATCTGAAAACGACGAGAAAGAAAAGGGTAGTGAAAGAGAAGAAAAACAGGAAAAAGAAGAGATTCCGGATTTTATAGAACCGGAAAAGGAAGCTGACACTTTTGCAGCAAACGAGGCTCTTTTTGAAAGAGAACTGCAAAAAGAAAAGGAGGCTGTGGCAAAAGCCAAAGCCTCAGAAGGTGAAAAGAAAGATAAAGCTTTAAAAACAGAGAAAAAGCCTGTAAAGGAAAGGCGGGAAGGACTTTTTACAAGAAGGCGCGATAAAGCTGCCATTGCAGAGGAAAAGCTGCTTTCCGGCGGCAAGATGAGCGCAAGAGCCCTTCGAGACCTTGTAGTTGCCAAATGCGACTCCATACAGGATTGCAGGCTTCAGCTTAACATAGACAGAACTTCTTACCAGGAGGTTACCGCATATCTTCAGGATACACAGCTTATCGAAAGACTTGATATCAATGAAAAAGCTGAACTTTCAGAAGCCGGCCGTCATATCCTTGCCATAAAAAAGGAGATGGAGCGCACCAGCAGAAAGAGAAGAAAGCTTACAGATTATCAGATATCTATCCTTGAAAGATACGAAGAGAGTATCCCTACAGACATCAAGAAGATTGAAGAAGATGAGGAATATCATGCCCTTATAAAAGAAGATCTTCAAAAGCTTGAGGGAGAAAAGGGTGAGATAATATACGACAGGGATAACGCGGAGGATAAGAGAGGTTTCTTAAAGAAACTTGGTATGATCTCCGCAATTGTCATAACCGCTCTCCTTGTTTTGTATCTGGCACTCTTTCTTGTAACGGAAAGAGAGATAAATATAATGCCTGAATTTATTGTAACAGTGGCCTGCGCCATTATACTAGTCACCTACATTTTTGTAGAGAACAGAAGGGCTGTATATACCATAAAGATGAGTGATAAGAAGATGAACAAACTTATCACCCTGCAAAATAAAATCAAGATTAAATATATCAACAGTACAAATACAATAGACTTTTTATATGATAAATACGCCATCAACAGTTCCGGCGAGCTTAAGTATCGCTGGGAGCAATATGTTGTTATGCGAGATGAGATGAATCTTCAAAAGAAGAACATCGAGATACTTGACATGTATGAGCGGGAGATAGAAAATTACATGAAGCAGCTTGGGGTTCATGACCCTGAGGTCTGGACCTATCAGGCAAGTGCTCTTGTAGATCCCCGCGAGATGGTAGAGCTTAAGCATCGTCTTAATTCAAGACGTGGAAAGCTTCGTGAATCCATTGATTTTAACCAGGGGCTCATTGACGAGTCTATGGCAAAGCTTAGAGAACTTATAGAAGAGTTCCCTGAGAAAGAAGACGTTATTAAAGCGGTTGTTTCAGACTATGAGATAGCGCTTTAAAGATAGATTTGGAGGCAAAACAAATGAATGTTACAGAAAAACTGGCTCGTCTTCGCGAGCTTATGAAGGAAAACGGTATCAGCGAATACCTTGTTCCTACAGCAGATTTTCATGATTCTGAGTATGCAGGCGAGCATTTCGCTGTAAGAAAATGGCTCTCAGGATTTACAGGATCCGCAGGAACCCTGGTGGTTACCTTAGATGAGGCAGCACTTTGGGCAGACGGAAGATATTTTATACAGGCTGAAAATCAGCTTAAGGGCAGCACCATCACTCTTATGAAAATGGGTGAGGAAGGTGTTCCTGAGCTTAAAGATTATGTGTTTGACAAGATGCCTGAAGGCGGCTTCCTTGGCTTTGACGGAAGAGTTATAAGCGCAAAGGCAGGAGAAGGCTACGCAGAAAGACTTAAAGAAAAGAATGCGGGTATAAAGTTTGATAAAGACCTTGCAGGTTCCCTTTGGGAAGACCGCCCTGCTATCTCTGCAGAGCCTGCTTTCCTTCTTGATACAAAGTGGACAGGAAAGACTTCGGCAGACAAGCTTAAAGACGTAAGAAAAGAGATGGAAGATAAAAAGGCAGATGCGCTTATCATCACATGTCTTGATGATATCGCATGGCTTTACAACATAAGAGGAAACGACATTCCTTGCAACCCTGTTGTTATGGCTTATACCATCGTTGAAAAGGAAAAGGCATATATCTTTGTTAATGAAACTGTTCTTAATGATGAGATCAGGGCAGAGTTTAAGGCAAACGGTGTTGAGATAAGACCTTATAACGATATTTACGAATTTGTAAAAGGCTACAAAAAAGGTTCAAAGGTTATGATGAATAAGGCAAGAGTAAATTATGCCGTATGCAATAACCTTGACAGTGAAGTAGAGATCGTCACCGCTACAGAGCCTACCACACTTATGAAGTGCAGGAAAAATGAGACAGAGATTGCAAACCTTCGAGCTTCACATATCAAAGACGGCGTGGCTGTTACAAAGTTTATGTACTGGCTTAAGAAAAATGTGGGTAAGATGGAGATGAGCGAGATCTCAGCTTCTGATTATCTTGAAGAAAGAAGACGCGAGCAGGAAGGCTTTATCGAGCTTTCGTTTGATACAATTTCCGCTTACAATGCAAATGCAGCCATGATGCATTACAAGGCAGATGAGAGCAGCAACGCATCGCTTAAGGCAGAAGGCATGCTCCTTGTGGATTCCGGCGGACAGTATTATGAGGGTACCACAGACATTACCCGTACCTTCATCTTAGGACCAATAAAAGATGAATGGAAAAAGCACTTTACTCTTACGGTAAAAGGTATGCTCAACCTTGCAAATGCACATTTCCTTTATGGATGCCGCGGTATCAATCTTGATATACTTTGCCGTGCTCCTCTTTGGAATATCGGTATTGATTACAGATGCGGAACAGGCCACGGCGTGGGATATCTTCTTAATGTGCATGAGGCTCCAAACGGCTTCAGATGGAAGATAGTTCCTGAAAGAAGTGATTCAGCCGTTCTTGAAGAGGGTATGGTAACAACCGATGAGCCGGGTGTATACGAGGAAGGCAGTCACGGAATCCGTATAGAAAACGAACTTGTATGTAAAAAGGCTGAGAAGAACGAATACGGCCAGTGGATGGAATTTGAGACCATCACTTACGCTCCTATCGATCTTGAGGGAATAGATAAGGCTTACCTTAATCCTGATGATGTTAAGCAGTTAAATGCTTACCACAAGATGGTATTTGAAAAGCTTTCTCCGTACTTTGAGGGCGAAGAGCTTGATTGGCTTAAGGATGTTACAAGAGCAATATGATATTAAATGAATGTCGCGAAAAGGATTTTCCTTTTCGCGACTTATCGTAAGAAAATCGTAAGAAATTCTTAATGGAATATTTCAACATGGAGGAAGGCTATGGACTATAATAGCATGGATGAGTTATTTGAAAGGTTTCTTGATGAGGACTACTTTGGAAACAAACTGGAGATATTTCAGGAAATGAAGGAGAATATGACAAGGCGTATGCTTGACAACATCGCCGCCTCCCTCGACCTTATACTAGCGGGAAAATCAGATGAAGATGACATGGAATTTATAGAATATCATCTTCGCACTGCCAGCAAATATGAAACAAAAAGATTTGGCAGATAAGTTTGATAATGAAAGCATAAGGCTTTTCATTATAGATTTTCTTAGGAGGACACTATATTATGCACAAAATGAAAAAAGCAGTAGCGCTGATGCTGGTATTTATGCTGGCAGTGGGTCTTGTAGCCTGCGGAAAGAAAGCAGATGAAAAAAAGCCTGAGAGCAGCGCAACTGCTGAAAAGACAGAAGAAAAAGCAAATGATAAAGAGGCGGAGCCTGCTAAGCCTGCAGAAGATGTAGACAGCGAAGATGGCGAGATCATAGAGATCACTCCTTCTACAGACGAGGCAGATGAAAGCGGACTTCTTAGAATAGGCGTTGCAAAAAGCAGCGAATATTACTATGACGAAGAAACATATGAGACTTTGGCATACGCAAAATACAGCAATGTCTCTCTTCTTGCGGGCAGTGATACCTACGCTGAGCTTGCAGCCTCACTTGATGAGTTTTCAACAGATAGCAAGGTAAGAACCCTTGATGAATTTGAAACACTTAAATCATCTGTCAAATCTGACATAGAAGCCGGCGACGAACCGTTTATGAACTACTTTATAGAAGAAAGCTCAAACATAGTGCGTGCCGATGATAAGGCCCTCAGTATAGTGGATTTTGTATCTTCATATACCGGCGGTGCTCATGAAAACCTTGGTATTTTTACTTACAACTATGACACAAAAAGCGGTAAGCTTCTTAAGCTGACAGATGTAATAAAAGATGTGGATGCATTTACAGAGCTTATATCAGAAAAAGCAAGCAAATACGCAGATGATGTAATCAGCGATCCTGCAGAATACATTAAAAAAGGTATTAATGAAGAAGGTTACTGCCTTTCATGGGCTCTTTCATATACCGGCGTTGATGTTTATTTTGCTCCTTATGAGATCGCCAGCTATGCAGCAGGCGTTATCACAGCATCCGTAACATTTAAAGAAAATCCGGAGATCTTTAATGATCTTTATACAGAAGTGCCTGCTTCATACGAAGTAGCATTTTCAGGAGCAGGACAGGTTCTTGCAGATACAAACGGTGACGGACTTCCTGAGAATGTTTCCGTTTGGAAGACTCCGGGAGATGACGCAGAAGATCTTTTTAATCTCTCTGTTTATATTGGCGAAGACCTTGTTGTAAGCGATGACGAGTTCTTTAACTTTGATTATAACTGTATCATGCTGCATAAAGCAGACGGAAACTACATTTTGGTTGACGGACAGTCTTATAATGACTGCCATACCACAAGAGTTTATGACATAGCAAGCAAAAAGATGACAGATGAGCTTCTTGGAACAGGACTTGTAAGATACGGTACATACGATGATTATCCGTTCTGCTACGAAGTAGCCGGAAATCCTGATAAAAAGGAACTTTTCACAAGGCTTGATGCACTTGGCACCTACGATACTTTCAGAACATACAGCCTTGAAGGCGGAAAACTTATACCCGAAAAAGAGTATTACTACTATGATGACGGAGCCGTAACCCTTAGAAATGCGGTAGGACTTACCGTAGATGTATGCGATGAAAACGGAAACGTAACAGGGGAGACAGATGTAAAGCCGGGGGAGTATTTTACTTACCTTTACACCGACGATGCCACATTTATGATGTGCTCACTTTCAGACGGAACCATCGTAAAGCTTGACATGGATATATCTGAGTACCCACAGAAAGTTGAAGGGGAAGATGTTATGGACGTATTCCCTGATGTGCTCTTTGCAGGCTAAATGATTATAGTGGCATCGGGGCTGATGGAACAAAAAAATATTTAATTAATCCCTCCATATGTTATACTAAAACTTATGGAGGGAATTTTTATGCACAGCATTGGGAAACTTATAGACACATTCAGATACGGTTCGGCAAAAACAAGACGATTTCTTTTGATCCTTGCGCTTCTTACGGTGGCTTCCGTAGCCTGCTCGGTCCTTGCACTTACGCAAAACTCCTGGACTATGGTGGGAGCAGCCTTCGTGCTTTGGGTGGCACTCTTTATAGTGGCAGGATCAAAAGAACTTTCCGAAAGAAAAGTTGAAGTGGGAGAAAAAGCTAAAAAAGAAGAAAAAAAGAAGGAAAAAGGCTCACTTTTTTCTGCTGTAAAGGGCATATTTAAGCCAAAAGACGGCAAGATCCCAAAAGATGATTCTCCTGAAGGAGAAAAGATGCGAAAGCTTCGCGAGGCGGGGCATATAGCATTTACGGATAAGGAGCTTGCAGGGCTTCTAAAACTTCATCATGTTAAGCGCACACATAGGACCATTCTTATAGATAACTGTGCCACTCATGGTATAAAGGAGACTCCGGCTTATGTATGGCGCGACAAAAGAAGAGTTTATTTTCTTTTGCTTCTTGCAAGCCCAAAGCGTATACAGTACCCTATCGAGCAGTGCTCCAACATGACTTACAAGCGTGCGGTCCTTGCAGATGAGAAAAAGGACTATCTTGAGATAGTGCGTCCGGGTCCTGTAAATATTGTATTTGGCGGCTTTTTGCCCCTTTATTACAGAGAAAGACTTGCAAATAAGCTTGTTACAAGAAAAAATCTGTACTGCCTTGGGAAAGATATATATATTACTGCAGCTTCCGTTAAAAATGTGGTAGAAGTCATAAATCCGCGTTTTGAGATAGAAGATGAGATAACAGAAAGCCATAACGAGTGGTTTAACGAGTGTTACAGGTATAATACTTTGTGGCGTGACAAAGTTTATAAAGGTGATGAATACAAAAATGCAGTTGTGGAATGTCTAAAACGCATGAGCCGCGCAAACATTCCTTTTGATGATTTCAGAAAATGCCTTGAAGGCCTTGTGGAATACCACATCATCACGGATGAGATGGCAGATAAGTTTGCCGAGTACAGAAGAAAATATCAAAATGAGCAGTAATGTATTTTACTCTTCACTTTTTTGCTTTAAAGTGGTGCTTGACAAAATCGGTATCATTGTATACAATAGAACCTGACATATTGTTATAATACTTTGAGGGGAGTATTTCTTATACCTTATGTCAGTTTATTGTAGCGATAGGAGTATTAATAAGGGCAAATTAGGAGTAAAAATGAGCAATTACGAGAAACAGACAGATGAGGCAGACAAGTACTCCCTTAGAGGGCGCGTATTTGACAAGCTTCGTGAAGACATCATCAGCGGCGTATACAAAGACAAAGAAGAGCTTAAGGAGGTTGCTATAGGTCAGGAACTTGGAGTATCCAGAACTCCTGTCCGTGAAGCCCTTCGTCAGCTTGAGCTTGAAGGACTTGTCACCATTATTCCAAACAAAGGAGCTTACGTTACAGGTATCACAGATAAAGATATCGAAGATATCTTTGCCATACGTTCTCACCTTGAGGGCTTATGTGCTGCCTGGGCCTGTGATAATGCTACAAAAGAGCAGGTTGATGCTCTTGAAGAAAATGTTTATCTTGCAAATTTCCACGCAGACAAAGAACATTTTGATCAGGTAGTTGAGCTTGACAACAAATTCCACAAACTTCTTTACGAGTCATGCGGAAGTCGTATCCTTGCAAAGGTCCTTATCGAATATCATCTTTATGCAAGGCGTGTCCGTACCGTTAATCTTTCCGAAAAAGAGAGAGCAAAACACAGCATCGGTGAGCATGAAAAGATCGTATCCGCCATCAAAGCAAAAAATAAAGAAGAGGCGGAAAGAAATGCCTACGAGCATATCGCCCAGTCCATACTTCGTATGAAAAATGCAGACAAATAATGAAAATAAAAGCTTTACCTTTTGGTAGAGCTTTTTGATTAATATACTAAAACAGAAGGGATTTTATCATGAACAGAAAAATATTGAAAAACAAGATATTTCTTTATCTTACCGAATTTTTTGCGGGGATGTCGGTTATGGCGGTGGAACTTGGAGCAAGCAGACTCCTTGCGCCCTATTTCAGTTCTTCGCAGATCGTCTGGACCATTATAATCGGAACCATTATGATCGCTATGGCTCTTGGCAACATTTACGGCGGAAGAAGTGCAGATAAAGACCCAAACCCTGACAGGCTGTATAGAAGGGTTATAATAGCGGCGGTCTGGATCGCGGCTATCCCGGTTGTTGGAAAATATATAATACTTGGAGTTTCGGCGCTGCTTATTTTTACAGTAAGCAACAATTTCCTTATAATCGCGGCTTTTGCAGCCTGCATGATAGTTTTTGTCTACCCCCTTTTCCTTCTTGGTACCGTAACTCCTTCTCTTGCAAGGTTTACGGTAAGCAGTATCGATGATTCCGGAAAAGTAGTGGGAACCCTTAATGCAAGCAATACCGTGGGCAGCATTATCGGAACTTTTATGCCTACATTTATCAGTATCCCGGCAGTGGGAACCGCTATCACATTCCTTATATTTTCAGGGATCTTACTTGCTCTTTGCCTTTGCTATTTCTTTTCTAAAAAAGAAGAGGGAAATGCAGGCGGGAAGGAGCTTTCAGCGTGAGAAAAGAAAATGTGAAAAACAGAGTGGCAGTTGCCACCGGAGCTGTTCTTTTCCTGCTTTGCTGCATTTTCGGAAGGAACAATTCCTTTGCGTTCTGGCAAAATAACCTTACCTACGAAGGAGAGTCTGTATACAACTACCTTCAGGTCTATGAAAACAGCGCGGAAGTTGTGCTTTCAACAAATGTGCTCTTTGGCGTACAGTCGGTTTATATGAAAGATAAGCGCCTTACAGGCATGTATTACGATTATGCCATGGCAGCCCCTTATATGGCGGGGGTAAAAGAAAAGGAAAACCTTGATGTGCTTATACTTGGTATGGGCACGGGAACTTATGCCACCCAGCTTAACAGATATTTTAATAACATTTCCTGCGAGGGCGTAGAGATAGATGAAAAGATCACAGACCTTGCAAGAAAGTATTTTGAACTTCCGGAAAGTATTCCCGTAACCACATACGACGGAAGAGCCTATCTTAACGCTATCGATAAAAAATACGATGTTATTATGGTAGATGCATATCAGGACATAACCATTCCTTTTCAGATGAGCTCAAAAGAGTTCTTTACCCTTGTAAAAGACCATCTTACTGATGACGGTGTCATGATAGTAAACATGAATATGAGAGGGCAGAGCGAGGGCAGCATCAACGACTACCTGCAGGATACCATAGCAAGCGTATTTGACAGCGTATACACAGCAGACGTTAGCGGCTCAACAAACCGCGAACTCTTTGCATTTATGGGAGAAACCGGGCTTGAAACATTTAAGGCAAATCTTTCTCTTGAAAATGATACCGAGCTTATAAACATGATGGATAAGGTATATTCAGACCTTTCGCCAAAATATGCAGGGGGCAGCCGCATTCTTACAGACGATAAAGCGCCTGTTGAGCTTCTTGGCATGAAGGTGATAGATGAGCTTATAGAAGATGAAGTTTCCTACTATAAGGAAATTTACAAAAAAGAGGGCATAGAAGGGCTTCTTGAGGCCTTTTAGCCCCGTGAACTCTTTTGCTTGACTTTTTTTATGCATGCCGTTATAATTTCATTCATACAGGCAGTGAAGGGAACAAGTAGTTTTTTTCGCAGGTCTTTACAGAAAGCAGCCGGCTGATGAGAGGCGCAAAGACAGAAAAGTACGAATACATCCCGGAGCCCTTGCCCGAACTTTTAGTAGGCGTAAGCGGGTGCGACCGTTATATCGTTAGGGAGTAAGATCTTTTGCTCCTGCTGAGGCGTATGCCGCGAGGCCTGCGCGAATAAAGGTGGTAACACGGATTATATGGTCCGTCCTTTTAAATAAGGGCGGACTTATTTTATACCCATTTTTACAAAGTCGGCCCACAAAGATCACTTCAGGAGGTAGAGAAAATGGGAATTTATGAAGAACTTGTCAGACGTGGACTTATAGCCCAGGTTACTGACGAAGCTCAGATACGTGAGCTTATCAATGCCGGAAAGGCTACATTTTACATTGGTTTTGACTGTACCGCAGACAGCCTTACCGCAGGCCACTTTATGGCACTTACTCTTATGAAGAGACTTCAGGAGGCAGGCAATAAGCCTATCGCCCTTATCGGCGGCGGTACCACCATGATCGGTGACCCATCCGGAAGAACTGATATGAGAAAGATGCTTACAAGAGAAGACATTGACCACAACGCAGCCTGCTTTAAAAAGCAGATGGAAAACTTTATCGACTTTTCTGATGGCAAGGCTCTTATGCTTAACAATGCAGACTGGCTTATGAACCTTAATTACATCGAGCTTTTACGCGAGGTCGGTGCATGCTTTTCAGTAAACAACATGCTCCGTGCCGAGTGCTACAAGCAGCGTATGGAAAAGGGACTTTCATTCCTTGAGTTTAACTACATGATCATGCAGTCCTACGATTTTTATTACATGTTTCAGCACTACAACTGCAACCTTGAGTTTGGCGGCGACGATCAGTGGAGCAACATGCTTGGCGGAACAGAGCTTATAAGAAGAAAGCTCGGAAAAGACGCACATGCCATGACAATCACTCTTCTTACAGATTCAAACGGTAAGAAGATGGGTAAGACTGCAGGTAACGCAGTATGGCTTGATCCAAACAAGACCTCTCCGTTTGATTTTTATCAGTACTGGAGAAATGTTGACGATGCAGACGTAATAAAGTGTCTTAAGATGCTTACTTTCCTTCCTATCGAGGAGATCGAAGCTATGGAAAGCTGGCAGGGAACAGGCCGTATCAACGAGGCTAAAGAGATCCTTGGCTTTGAACTTACAAAGATGGTTCACGGCGAGGAAGAAGCAAGAAAGGCTCAGGATGCTGCAAGAGCGCTCTTTACTTCAGGTAATGCGGCAAATATGCCTACATTCGAGCTTACAAGCGAAGATCTTACAGATGGCAGCATAGATATCCTTTCTATTCTTGTAAAAGCAGGTCTTTGTCCTTCAAGAAGCGATGCAAGGACAAATGTACAGCAGGGCGGTGTTACCGTTAATGACGAGAAAGTGACGGATTTTAAGGCTGTATTTGCAGCTGACACGCTTAGCGGCGACGGACTTGTGGTAAAGAAGGGTAAGAAGAACTTCAAGCGCGTTGTTTTAAAATAAGTATTGTAAATTAAATAAAGGGAGGAATTAATAATGGGTAAGATTCAAATGACCACCCCTCTTGTAGAGATGGATGGAGATGAGATGACAAGGGTTATATGGAAAATGATAAAGGAGGAACTCATTTTTCCGTATATCGACCTTAAGAGCGAGTATTACGACCTTGGTCTTGAGTATCGTAACGAAACAAACGATCAGGTAACTGTTGACTCAGCCAATGCCACTCTTAAATACGGAGTTGCGGTTAAGTGCGCCACCATCACGCCAAATGCAGCCCGTATGACAGAATACAACCTTAAAGAGATGTGGAAGAGCCCAAACGGCACTATCCGTGCTATCCTTGACGGTACAGTGTTTAGGGCGCCTATCCTGGTAAAAGGCGTGGAGCCTTACGTAAAGAACTGGGTTAAGCCTATTACGATTGCCCGTCACGCTTACGGCGATGTATATAAGGCTACCGAGATGAAGGTAGAAGGCCCGGGAAAAGCAGAGCTTGTTTTTACGGCAGCAGACGGAACGGAAACACGCGAGCTTATCCACGAGTTTAAGGGAGCCGGCATTCTTCAGGGCATGCATAACCTTGAGTCTTCAATCGAAAGTTTTGCCAGAAGCTGTTTTAACTTTGCAGTAGATACTAAGCAGGACCTTTGGTTTGCAAGTAAAGATACCATCTCTAAAAAGTATGATCATACTTTTAAGGATATTTTTGCGGAAATCTATGAGAAGGAATACAAAGAGACCTTTGAAAAGCTTGGTATCGAGTATTTCTATACACTTATAGATGATGTCGTTGCCAGAGTTATCCGTTCTGAGGGCGG
>JAEEOQ010000119.1 GCA_016284355.1 Lachnospiraceae bacterium | reverse complement strand
TGCACCTGCCTGCTTTGCTTTATCAGGCATGATCTCAGGTACAGGATTAGCCATGGCAAAAAGGATGGAGTCTTTATTCATGGAAGCTACCATTTCTTCGCTTACGATATTTGGCGCAGAAACACCCACAAATATATCGGCACCCTTAAGGGCATCCGCAAGAGTTCCATGCTTTCCTTCAAGATTTGTAACATCCATCATACGAACCTGCATCCAGTTAAGACCCTCTGAGTCTTTTGCAAGGATACCCTGCTTGTCGCAGAGTGTAAGATGCTTAAAACCGTAAGAAAGAAGGAGCTTGCTGATGGCAATTCCGGCAGAACCTGCGCCGTTAACCACAACCTTGCAATCTTCCTTTTTCTTGCCTGTTATCTTTAAACTGTTGATTATACCTGCAAGCACTACGATGGCGGTACCGTGCTGATCGTCGTGGAATACAGGGATATTAAGGAGCTTCTTTAATCTTTCTTCAATCTCAAAACAGCGGGGAGCGGAAATATCTTCAAGATTGATACCGCCAAATGCCGGGGCAATATTGACCACGGTTTTGATTATCTCTTCTGTATCCTGTGTGTCAAGGCAGATAGGAAATGCGTTTACTCCGCCAAACTCCTTAAAAAGAACTGCCTTTCCTTCCATAACCGGCATAGCGGCAAAGGGACCTATATTACCAAGGCCGAGAACCGCACTTCCGTCTGACACTACCGCGATAGTGTTGCTTTTGATGGTGTATTTATAAGCCGCCTCAGGATCTTTTGCGATAACCTTGCATGGCTCCGCAACACCCGGGGTGTACGCAAGAGCAAGGTCTTCTCTTGATTTTACCTGACATTTTGAGGTGGTATTAAGTTTTCCGTTCCATTCCTCATGCAGCTTAAGTGCTTCTTCACTGATATTCATAATCTTTTCCCTTCTTATGGCTATTTATACAATACTCAATGTAAAGTATATTAGCACGGGCAGGAAGGTTAGTCAAGGAAACACTAATTTATGATATTCACTGTGCGCCCGTAGCTTTTTGCGGCACGGATAGTGCTTTCGGTGCCGCTTTTGCCGTGTACGCCAACTACATTTATCTCTCCTGCCCAGGCGGCGATAAGCCTGTTTCTTGCAGGGAAATTATATCTTAAGGCGGGAGTCCCGGGAGCATATTCCGATATTAATAGACCGTTTTCTATAATTGATTCTTTAAGTCTTATAAGAATATTTGGGTAGCATCTGTCAAGCCCAAAGCCAAGGAAAGCCACTGTAAAACCGTTGTTTTTGATGGCAGCGGTATGGGCATAGGAATCAACTCCAAGTGCCATGCCGCTTATTATGGTCTTGCCGGATGCTATAAGCTCTGTTCCTATATCTATGGTCATATCTCTTACAAATCCGCTGCAGCGCCTGGGGCCGATAATGGCAGCGCTGTTTTCGGGAGCCAGTACGCTGCTGTAATTTGTGGGGATGTTTCCCTTTGCGTAAAGAAGTATTGGCTGATCTGTAAGAGATTTAACGGAATCCGGGTAAACAGGATTATCAAGTGTCAGGATGGTGATCCTTTGCTTTTCGCAGATCTCAAATATCTTTTTGGCAGGGGAAAGGTCTTTATTTACGCCGGGATGAAAGCTGTATACCTCTTTTGGACTGCCGTACTGCGCGATCAGCTTTCTTGCGGTAATGCAGCCGACTCCGGGAAGGCCTGCAAGCCAGATATAATAAATGCTGTCTTCTTTGTTATACGACATAAAGATCCTCCGCGCTGTCAAGATCCCTGCAGGAAAGCACCCTTAGTATATCTTTTGCCCTTATGTTTTCCGATTCGTCAAGGTCAGCGCTTGTTCTTGCCACTTTAAGCATTTTGTTTATGGCTCTTGCGCTGTACGCATGACGCTCGCAGGCTTCCCTTAATATATCGTCGCTTTCCCTGTCAAGAACGCAGTATTTTCCGATAAGTGCAGGTGTCATGCCGGCATTGTTGCTGACACCGGGTATGTCTTTATAGCGCTTTTGCTGTATCTTCCTTGTCCTTTCAACGATGGTCTTAAGTTCTTTACTGGAGCGGCCTTTGCTGTCTTTTATATCAAAATATCCAACGGGCCTTACATTTTTCTGTATGTCAATGCGGTCCAGTATTGGTCCTGAGATCTTGTTCCTGTATTTTTGAATCTCGTAGTCCGAGCATCTGCAGCGCTTCCCGGGGTGATACCCGCAAGGACACGGGTTCATAGCCGCCACCAGCATAAAGTCAGCAGGGTAAGTGTTTGAGTAATTAACCCTTGATATGGTGACGTATCTGTTTTCAAGAGGCTGCCTTAGGGCTTCAAGGGTCGTTCTTGAAAATTCCGTCATCTCGTCAAGGAAAAGCACTCCGTTGTGGGCAAGAGTAACATCGCCGGGAGTTGCGCCCTGGCCGCCGCCAATGAGGGCATTTAAAGAGGCGTTGTGGTGAGGAGCCCTGAAAGGGCGCTTGTTTATAAGATAGCCGCTCTTTTTAAGAAGCCCTGCGATACTGTAGATCTTTGTCACATCAAGACATTCTTCTTCGCTCATGGAAGGAAGAATGGTGGGAATACGGCTTGCGATCATTGATTTTCCGCATCCCGGTTCTCCTATCATGAGGATATTGTGGCCTCCTGAAGCACCAAGCACTATAGCATCTATAAGCTCGTCCTGCCCTTTTACGTCCTCGAAGTCAAGGGTCTGAAATTCCTCATCACTAAAAAGTTCACCCGGAAACTCTATGTCCTGACTTCCGGTTTTTCCTGCAAGAAATGAGATGACCGAAGCCAAAGATTTAAAAGGATAGATATTTACGCCTGAAAGAAGAGCGGCTTCATGGTAGTTCTCGAAGGGAACGATAATGTCTGTAAATCCCTGCTTTTTGGCTTCGCTGACCATGGGAAGAACGCCCTTTACAGGCCTTAGATCGCCGTTTAATGAAAGCTCGCCTATGTAAATATATTTGCCGGGATTCTTTGCTTTTATCATACCGCACTGAGCAAGAAGACAGATTGCAATTGAAAGATCATAATGAGAACCGCGTTTTTTTATGTCCGCAGGGGCAAGACTTATGACTTTTTTGCCTTCTGGAAGAAGAAAACCGTACCTTGCAAGGGCTGCCTCAATTCGCTCGCCCGCCTCTTTTACAGACTGCTCTGCAAGACCGATTATGGTAAAAACGTTGGGACCGTCAAGAAGGGAAGCCTCTACGGTAACCCTGTTTCCCTCAATGCCTTCAAGGGAAAATGTATTTAAGATAATAGCCATCGTAAAAAGTAGTAAACCTCCGTATAAATTAATGTGTAGGGAAGTATACTACCATGTTTCGGTGATTTTCAATACAAAAACGTTATCCGGCATCATTTTCGGCAATGTGCTTAAAATCAGCGGTTATTTTTATACAGGATACACAAAGGATTTCATGAAAACATTGAATCCGTTCAATGATAAAATCCATATCTTCTTTGCAGTCTATATCATAAAATTTATATATACCTGGAGGAACATATGCTAGAGAGCACAGAAGAGATATTTAAAAGTATTGAAGAAGAAATGGATAAAAAAGGAATAACATATTATACTTTTGTCACAGAAGGGATCATAACCCCCGGCGAGTACAAATACATCATGTGTCGTTCCAAAAACAGCGATTCATACTCTCCCAAAATAGAAGCGCTCGTAAAGATCTGCAACTATCTCGGGATCACCTTAAACGATCTTCAAAAGAAGTATAAAAAGACAAAAAGAAGCAGTCTTTCTGCCCAGACACTTGAACTGTTAAATACATTTAATAAGTTCCAGGCAGATGCCCAGCCTTTGGTCATAAAGCTGATAAAAGGATATGTGGTGGCAAGAAACGACAGATTCTTTTATGCAAACGTATTTGGCGATAACGAGACGAGCGGCCGCGATTATCTTCTTGAGAGATTCTTAAAGGATGAATAGGAGAAGTTATGACCAAGCAGATAGAGTATTTATTTGAAGTTATCAAAAAAGAGCTGGAAAAGCAGAACATGAGCTGGCACTCTCTTGTAGAAGAAGATGTACTCTCGTACGGTGAGTATAATTACATTAAATCGCAGCTGAAAAATGATGTGGATTTTGCACCTAAATATGACTTTGCAGTAAGAATGTGTGATGCCTTAAAGATCACGCCAAACGATCTTATAGAAGGGATGGAAGATCCCGACGATTATCTTTCGCCTACGGAAGAAGCTTTTGTCAATGCCGTAAAGGGGCTTGACGAGAAGGAAGCATTTCAGATCAATATGCTTATGCAGATGGAGCTTTACGGACTGAATAAACTTGAAGAAAGTGAAAAGAAATAAAGGCCGAAGGGGTTAATTCCCTGTCGGTCTTTTTTGTGCGATAAACAGCGTTACTTTGAAAAAACGCGAGCTTTCGCGGCACTTTTGCAGATAAAAATCCCGTAGTCAAGAACGGATTTTTGTGATATACTTAAGCGGAATATTTTTTATGACATAGGATTGCTTGGAGGATTATAAAGATGGAAAAAGAGAGAAAGGTATTATACAGCGGAATGCAGGCTACCGGCAGACTTACCATAGGTAATTACATCGGAGCCCTTAAAAACTGGGTAAATCTTAACGAAGAGTATGACTGTTTCTTTGGAGTTATGGATCTTCATTCGCTTACAGTGCGCCAGAACCCTAAGGAGTTTCGTGACAATGCGCGCCTTATCTACACTCAGTATGTAGCCGCAGGCCTTGATCCTAAAAAGAACTGCATTTATTTTCAGTCTCATGTTCCTACACATGCCGAGCTTGGCTGGATACTTGACTGCTTTACTTATATGGGTGAGCTTAACCGCATGACCCAGTTTAAAGACAAATCCGCAAAACATGCAGATAACATTAACGCAGGTCTTTTCACATATCCTGCCCTTATGGCAGCAGATATTCTTCTTTACCAGGCAGACCTTGTTCCTATCGGAGCAGACCAGAAGCAGCATCTTGAGATCTGTCGTGACGTGGCTATGCGTTTTAACAGCATTTACGGAGATGTATTTACTATCCCTGAGGGCTTTTTTGGCAAGGTTGGTGCAAGGATCATGTCTCTTGCAGACCCTACAAAGAAGATGAGCAAATCCGATGAAAATGTTAATGCAACCATCTACCTTGTAGATGACCGCGACACCATCATCAGAAAGTTCAAGAAAGCTGTTACCGATTCAGACGCCTGCGTTCGTTATGATGTGGAAAATAAGCCGGGCGTTTCAAATCTTATAGATATTTACAGCGTTATTACAGGCAAGAGCAAAGAAGACACAGAAAAAGAATTCGAAGGAAAAGGATACGGCGACTTCAAGCTTGCAGTCGGCGAAGCCGTTGCAGACGCCCTCGATCCTCTCCACAAGAAGGTTGATGAACTTCTTTCCGACAGAACCTACATTGACGAATGCATTAAAGAAAATGCGGAAAAAGCATATTATGTTTCAAGCAAGACCCTTCGTAAGGTACACAAAAAACTGGGCCTTACAGAGAGGATAAGATAATATTATCATAAGTATATTTATTGGGATTTTACGAAAAACAGATATGAGGTAATAAAAATGAAAATCGGTTTTGATAACGACAAATATGTTAAGATGCAGTCTGAGCATATCAGAAAGCGTATCGCTCATTTCGGAGATAAGCTCTATCTTGAGTTCGGAGGAAAGCTTTACGACGACTATCATGCATCAAGAGTTCTTCCGGGCTTTGAGCCTGACAGTAAACTTCGTATGCTTCTTGAACTTAAAGATCAGGCAGAGATCATCATCGCCATCTGCGCGTCAGATATTGAGAAAAACAAAGTCAGAGGCGACCTTGGTATCACATACGACTCAGACGTATTCAGACTTATCGGAGTATTCTCCGAGATGGGATTTCCTATCGCGGGAGTTGTCATTACCAGATATACAGGCCAGAAATCGGCTATTAAGTTCAGAGAAAAGCTTGAGGCAGCAGGAGTTCCTGTTTATCTTCATTACCCTATCGAGGGGTATCCTGCAAACGTATCCCTTATCGTAAGTGAAGACGGTTACGGACGCAACGATTACATACGTACCACAAAGCCGCTTGTTGTGGTTACCGCTCCGGGTCCGGGCTCGGGAAAGATGGCAGTCTGCCTTTCTCAGCTTTACCATGAAAATAAAAGAGGCGTTAAGGCAGGTTATGCCAAGTTTGAGACCTTCCCTATCTGGAACCTTCCTCTTAAGCACCCTGTCAACCTTGCTTATGAGGCAGCCACAGCCGATCTTAACGACGTAAACATGATCGATCCGTTCCATCTTGAGGCCTACGGGGAGACTACAGTAAACTATAACAGAGACGTAGAAATCTTCCCTGTTGTTAATGCCATGTTTGATAAGATCTACGGCGAGAGCCCGTATAAATCACCTACCGACATGGGCGTTAATATGGCGGGAAATTGTATCATAGACGATGAGGCCTGCAAAGAAGCATCAAAGCAGGAAATCATCAGAAGATATATGCAGTCACAGGTAGATGTGCTTGCAGGAAAGGCTGAGCCTTCCGAAAGCTACAAGATAGAAGTTCTTATGGAGCAGAGCAAGATCACCACACGTAACCGCGCCTGCCTTGCTGCGGCCAACGACCACAGCATTGAAAAAGGCTGCCCTTGCGCAGCTATAGAGCTTGCAGACGGCAGTATCGTATGCGGAAAGACAAGCGATCTTTTAGGTGCCCTTTCAGCCATGATGCTTAACGCATTAAAGCAGCTTGCGGGTATTCCTGACGAGATCACTCTTGTAAGCAGATATGCCATCGAGCCTATCCAGGAGCTTAAGACTTCTTTCCTTGGCAGCAAGAATCCAAGACTTCATCCGTCAGAGATCCTTATAGCTCTTTCAATCTCTGCCGCATCAGATGAAAATGCTAAAAAGGCCCTCAGCATGCTTCCAAAGCTTAAAGGCTGTCAGGCACATGTATCGGTTCTTCCTTCAGATTCCGATATCAAGACCTGCAAAAAGCTTGGTATAGCGCTTACATGCGAGGCACACAGATAATATTTAGGGGTTAAAAAATGGATAATAAAAGTATTGAACTTATCAGTGATATAGAAAAAAGTATTAACTCAGTAGTTGTGGGCAAGGCAGATAAAGTAAGACTTGCCCTTGTAGCCCTTTTTTCGGGCGGACATATTTTGCTTGAAGATGTACCGGGGGTTGGAAAGACCACTCTTGCAAAGGCCATAGCAGGTACTATCGGCTGTGACTTTGGCCGTATCCAGTTTACGCCTGATACACTTCCAAGCGATATCTCAGGTGTTTCCATTTACAATATGGGCACCGGGACTTTTGATTTTATGCCGGGTTCGATTATGCACCAGATCGTTCTTGCAGATGAGATAAACCGTACTTCTCCAAAGACTCAGGCTTCACTCCTTGAGGCTATGGAAGAGCACCAGGTTACTGTAGACGGTAAGGTACATAAGCTTTCAGAGCCTTTTATGGTCATTGCTACCCAGAACCCTGTAGATTTCCTTGGAACCTATAACCTTCCCGAGGCGCAGCTTGACAGATTTATGATGCGTATTTCTCTTGGTTATCCTGATGCTCTTGAAGAAAAGCATATGGCAGAGGATTTTATTCACGGTATCAATGTTAAGGGCGTAAAGCCTGTTACAGATGCCGAAGGCATAAATGAACTTAAAAAGCAGGCTGATGCCATTACCATCAAGTCTGAAGTTATTAAATATATCGTAGACATTTGCAGAGCTACAAGAGAAGATAAGAGAGTTACCCTCGGTGTTTCTCCAAGAGCAGTAATCGCCCTTTCAAAGGCAGCTCAGGGGCTTGCGCTTATCAAAGGAAGAGAATACGTGTTGCCTGATGATGTTCAGGAACTTGCAGCACCTGTCCTTGCGCACAGAATGGTTCTTTCCATGGAGGCAAAGGTTAATCATACTCCTGCAGAAAGCATTGTGGAGCAGATCGTTAAAAAGGTTAAGGCACCGGTATGACAGTTTTCGGAGTTATCTGGAGTATTCTTTTAATAGCGGCTACAGTATTTGTCAGCTTTTACGGCGGAACCTTAAGTTACGTATTGTTTTATACGGCGCTTATCGTCCCGCTTGTTGCATTTGTCTATCTTTTGTACGTATTCAGAAGATTTAAGGTGTCTCAAAATCTTACATCACACCACGTGGTTAAGGGAGCGGCCGTACCTTATTCCTATTCGGTGGCAAATCATGACATAATCCCTTATGCGGGAGTAAAAGTAGCGTTTTTTGATGACTATTCCTATATTTCAGGGGAAGACGGAGGCGAAGAATGCCTGCTTCCGGGCGAAAAAAGGCAGAGGGACTCGGAACTTTTCTGTCTTTATAAAGGCGAGTACAAAGTGGGTATAAGAAAAGTCACCATAACCGATTTTCTTTCCATGTTCAGACTTTCCTACAAGCTGCCAAGACCTCTTAAGATAAAGGTTTATCCGAGAGTTATAGAACTTGACTCTTTTTCTCTTGAAGATGATACAGCCGGCAAACGTGAAAACGCCGCAAATACAAACGATATTCCTGATGCTCTTGTGCGTGACTATGTAAACGGCGATCCCATAAAGCGCATACACTGGAAAGCTACAGCAAGGTCGGGTAAGCTTATGACAAGAAAGTACACAGGAGAGCCAAAGGAAGAGATATCCATCGTATTTGATACGGGACTGTTTTCAAAGAAGCCTGCAGAAAGGCTTGAAGCAGAAGACAAGCTTATAGAGGCTGTTATTGCGGTTGCAAACTACTTTGTATCTAAGATGATAACCGTAAATGTTTTCTGGCAGGAAGAAGGAGACATCAAAGCAGCGGTTATTTCAGACAGGCGTGAGTTTGAAAGCTTTTACAGTGCGGTGGCGGAGCTTGGCTTTACCGGCGCTGTTGCTTTTCCGGAATTTTTGGAAAGAGTTTTGCAGGGAGTCGCTCCTGTTGGGGTTACCTACATTTTCAGCTTTCCGCACGAAACATTACCTGAAAAGATAAAGGCTGCAGAGAGCCTTGGTTATACACCTGAAACAGTTATAGTAAAGAAAAGCACCGATGTTATCACAGGTATAGGCGAAACATCACTGCTTACCATCAATTTGGGAGAACAGATCGAACATGTCATTAAGTAAGATATTTAAAAGGAACAGCGAGATCTTGCTGCCGTACTGCTTTACTCTCGGCGGCTTGTTTTTCGCGTGCTCATTTTTTGATATCGTAATGCAGATAAAGCCTGTGATGTGGATAAGCGCGGTGCTTGTAGTTATAGCCCACATTATCTATATCTTCAGGTACAACAAACGCACCTATATATCTATTGCGGCGGCGCTTGTGCTTGGGGCAGGGTATGTGTTTTTTACCAGAAAAAATATAGATATTTATATTGGCTTTGCGTCTAAATATGCCATTACACTTATCATCATCCCGCTTTATTTCATCCTTCGCAGCTACAAAGCAAGGATAGTTCTTGCGGTGGCTTCGCTTGGTGCGCTTGTTGCGGCAGCTTTCACAGAAAATATTTTGTACCCATTAGGGCCGATGATGCTTATACTGTTTCTTGTGGGAGTTTTTACCGAGACCGTACTTCGTATAAGATATCGTAAAAAAGAGTATCCTGACGATAAATACACAGGTTTTGTAAGCTATATGATCGTGATTTTTGCTGTCTGTGCCATTTTGCCGGGAGTGCTACGTGCAGGCACAAAACCTCTTGACTGGTCCTGGGTAAGGCGAGCCTGGGAAAGCCTTGAAGATACAGGCGAGAAGATCATAAGCAGCCTTGAAGACAGGCTTGCAGACGGTATAGAAGAAGACTTTGAACTTCCTGTATATACGGGAGCCGTCAGCGAAGCGCAAGGCTATATAACGGATTCAGAGAACGATCAGATCCACATCAACAGCAGACAGAGAATGTATAAAAACATTTTCCTTGCGGCGGATTATAAAAATGAGTACACCGGAACCTCATTTACAAATACTGCCAAAACAGAAGACTATCTTGTAGGTTATACAGACAGTCAGCTTGATTATTTTGAGCTTTTGTTTGCTCTTTACCGTACAGGAGCCTTTGAAAAAGACGTAAATGACAACTATAATGCCATGAACCTTATAAGAAACAGAAAACTTGCCGTAACATACGTTGGGTTCCGCGGCAAAAATGTTTTCCACACAGGAAAAACATGGAAGTTTTCTATGAATGACCACGGCACAGACGGTGTGTCTTATGCAGGCCAGACAGGTAAGGTAACACTTTTAAAGAATCCTAAAAAACGATATACATACGATATTTCGTATTTTGACCTTAATATGGGATCGCCTGCATTTAGGGCATTTATAAATGATGCAACGGATGATAACTATTCCTATGATGCTGAGCTTGCGACAGGCTCTGCCGATTATAACAAGATTGGCAGAGACTGGAAAATGGGGATAATCGACATGGAGTGGAGAATCCCCGAAAATCTTCTTGAGCTGCTAAACGCAAGAAGGTCAGATATTTACGATAAATATCTGGATCTTCCTTCAGAGCTTCCGGAAAGAGTGTATGAGCTTGCAAATGAGGTCATAGTAACAAACGAAAAAAGTGAGTATGACAAACTTCTTGCGGTAGAAAAATACCTTAGGGATAACTATAGTGAGGAGAGTGGATTGGCAGGCTATTCGGGCAGTGACCTTGTGGATAACTATCTTTTTGAGAAAACCGGCGGCACCGCATATGAAAGGGCAGCAGCCTTTGTGGTACTTTCAAGATGCCTTGGCATTCCGGCACGTCTTTGTGAAGGCTTTGCTGCAGATATGGCAGGAACCTTTGCTGAAAAAGATTACGCTCTATATGGTGATGACACCTACGTTTGGCCTGAGTGCTATATTGATACTGTGGGCTGGATAGCATTTGAACCATCAAACAGCAAATATTATGGCAGATATCTTGCCTGGGAACTTATAGATCTTGATTTTGGTACAGACAAAGATGCAAATGATGCTAGTAGTACTGAAGAAATCGTAGATACAGACAGCGTTCTTACAGAAGAAAACATGCCTCAGACAGGTGACGGCGCAAGTGAGGTTGAAAATACTCCGATAGGAGACAAAGAACATTTCCTGCTATATCTTCTTGCAGGAAGCATGACTGCGTTTGCTGCGTTAGCTTTGCTTGCGGGAAGTATAGTCGGCGTGCGTATTTACCTTAACTGGAGCTCTTATGAAAGCAGCACCGATGTGGCAAAGATACGACTTGATATGAGCCAGATCCTGGCGCTCTTATATGACCTTGCCTACAAGAAAGAAAAGCACGAGACCATAACTGCCTACTTTAACAAGGTTGCTGATATGATGCCTGAAAGACGGGAGCAGCTTATGGAGGTCCTTGATAATTACCTCCGCTTTAAATACAACGACGCGTTGCTCTGGCCTGAGGAGATAGCAGCACTGCATACTCTGCGAGGCGAGCTTTTGCAGATTGAAAAGAAGAAGCTTGGCTTCTTTGCCTACCTTAAGATGCTGATGTACAAAGACAAGTGATGCTTATGCCTATACCGGGTGCCCTGTTTTACTTTCCTTTTTGCGGCTTCGCCGCTTCTTTGTATGGCGGTCCGGGATGCTTCCCTTTTCGCAGCCGACAAACACGCATTTTCTATGAATGTTGCGCCGCTTTTCTTTTAATGTGCATGCTGCGCTCAAAACTCGCCGTTCGGGGGGTTAGATTAACAAGTGCTATTTATGTAACAGATTTGATTATTTTTTCGTGGTCTTACGGTGCATTCGCACCGCGTCAAAAGCATACAAAAAGCTCCTTTCAAGCAAGCTTGAGGAGCTTCTTTTATGCTTTTTTACTCACTATCGTGAGCAGCGACCACTCAAAAACAAATACACATAACTAGTTTCGTTAATAATCCCCCCTCCGGCTCAGACAGTCGCTCGCACGCACTTTCAAAGCTACGCGCACCATTAAGAAAATGGCATTTGCCGCCAATCACGAAAAGGGTAGCACCCGGCCCGCATATACTGCGCGAAGAACTAAAGGTACAGACGGGCTATTTATATACTTGCTTGTTACACAGCGGGAAAGTTTCTGTGAGATATGAATATAGAGCGGCGATAGCAGTGATTAACTACAAGTATTATAATGCAAGCAGAATTTGTGGCAAATGTAGTTTTTCCATGTTATAATGGCGATAAACAGGTGCTAAGGTTTCATATTGTTATAACCTGTAAGTTAAGGAGGATATGACTATGGTAAAGATTTATGGAATGCCCACATGCCCATATTGCGATTATGTACATGAGCAGGTAGCAGGGCGTGAAAACGAGTTTGAATACATAAACATCGGAGAAAACATAAGAAACATGAGCGCATTTATGAGGCTGCGAGATACAAATCCAGCCTTTGATCACAGCAAGGAGATTGGAGACGTAGGAATCCCTGCCTTTGTACTTGAAGATGGCAGCATAACTTTAGACCCGGCCCAAGTAGGACTTATAGAGTATGGCTCAGAAATGGCCTGCTCCGTAGAAGATCACAAAAACGGCAGAAAAGGATGCTAGACAAAAAAATGAAATATCATTTGTGAAGACTATAGGCCTTCGCATCGATTTTTATTATTTGCTTATGACATTGTGCTTTAATTCTCTTTAGCAAGTAAAGCCTGCTACGCACAGCTGCGCCGCAAGGGCTTGACTTACAAAGATAATTAAAGCATTTTGTAATTAAGCAAAAAATATATTAATGGGTAACAATAAGTTGCCACCTACACCTAAAATAATAGCCATCGTAATCTATATTGAATCTTATTTATTTCACAAATTTTTTTGAGTAGACTACGCATTGGCCCTCGCACCGCTTCGGATCACAATCCGAAATTCGCGATTGCCGGGAAATCCCCATTTTCTTGATGCGACGGGCAGCTTCGTGGGTGCATGCGAGCGATTGTCTGAGCCGGGAGGGAAGGGGAGTATAGTGTATATATAAATGGGAGATTTGTTACGATAAGTGGTCATAAGGTGCCTTGGCACCGAAAATATAAATAAATAGGACACCTCAAGCTTGCTTGGAAGGTGTCCTGATTATTTATATGGTCAGCTCGCGAAAGCGAGATGTGACCACGTATACTTGTTTACTTGATAAACCATTTATTCTAATACCAAAAGCCCCTCCGACCGGCGAGTTTTAAGCGCAGCATGCACAATAAAAACGAAGCTGCGGAGCATCTTAGAAAATACGGTTTTTTCGGCTGCGAAAAAGGATTGTGAGGAGAAATAGAGGGGTGAGGGTATTTTTAGGCAGCAAAAAGCGCGGCTGTGGAATGACCGCGCTCTCTGCCTACTAGGGATTTATACTAAAATTGAAAGGATTAAGCTAAATAAGCGATAACATCAACGCTGCCACCATTCAGGTAATCAAGCGGAATGATGTTGCCTGAGATCTCGTCGCCGTTTACAGAAAGCTTCTTAACGCCCTTGCAAACGCCCGGTGTCTGTTTAACGGTGATGTTAAACGTAGTGCCTCTGAACTTTCTTGTGACTTTAAAATCACCAAAGTCATGAGGAACACAAGGATCAACCGAGAGACCTTTAAGTGTCGGATAAATACCGAGCAAGTACTGGGAAACATTGGTGAAAGTCCAAGCTGCAGTACCTGTAAGCCAGCTGTTTTTCGCCTCACCGTGATGCGGAGCATCAGCGCCGCCAATCATCTGGGAGTAAACATAAGGCTCAGTTCTGTGGATATCCGAAATGTTCTCTGTATATGAAGGACAAGTCTTCATATAAACCTCGAAAGCTCTGTCGCCGTGACCTAAAGTACTTTCAGCGATGGAGATCCAAGGGTTGTTGTGACAGAAGATTCCGGCGTTCTCTTTATATCCCGGTGGATAAGAAGAAACTTCGCCAAGCTCTAAGTGATACTCTGTGTAAGCAGGCTGTAAAATCATAACGCCATACTTTGTATCAAGTTTCTCTTTAACAGATGTAAGAGCCTTGTCTGCAAGACCTTCTTTAACACCAACACCTGCCAGGACGCAGAAGCCCTGAGGCTCGATGTAGATCTGGCCTTCTTTGCATTCTTTGGAACCAACCTTCTGACCGAAAGCATCGTATGCTCTGACGAACCACTCGCCGTCCCAGCCATCTTTTAAGATAGCGTCATACATTGTGTCGACCTCTTTGAGAGCCCTTTTGCTTTCTGCCTCATCTCCAAGAAGGAGACAAAGATCGGAATATTCCTTGCCGTACTTAACAAACATACCGCCGATAAATACGGATTCTGCCACAGGTCCTTCTGAAGGACCAAAAGTCTGGAATGACTCACCCGGCTCCTTTGAGAAGCAGTTAAGGTTAAGACAGTCGTTCCAGTCAGCTCTGCCGATAAGCGGGAGACCGTGAGGACCTTTGTTGTTAACAGCATGATCAAAGGATCTCTTAAGATGCTCCATAAGAGGAACAGCCTTGCTCTCATCATTATCAAAAGGAACTGATTCAGAGAGGATGGAAACATCGCCCGTCTCTCTGATATATGCATTCGTACAGGCTATAAGCCACAACGGATCATCGTTAAAGCCGCTGCCTATATCGGAATTGCCTTTTTTGGTAAGAGGCTGATACTGATGATATGCGCTTCCGTCTTCAAACTGGGTGGAAGCAATATCAATGATACGCTCTCTTGCTCTGTCAGGGATAAGGTGTACAAAACCAAGAAGATCCTGACAGGAATCACGGAATCCCATTCCTCTGCCGATACCGCTTTCATAATAAGAAGCGGACCTTGACATATTGAAAGTAACCATACACTGGTACTGATTCCATGTGTTGACCATTCTGTCAACGTGTTCATTGCTTGAGTGAACCTCGAAAGTCTTAAGAAGTTCATCCCAGTACGCTTTAAGCTCTGCAAGTGCAGCGTCAACCTTTTCAGGTGTATTAAAGCGCTCTATCATCTCATGGGCCTTTGTCTTATTGACAATGCCATGTGATTCCCATTTGTTCTCGCCGTCTTTGTACTCGATATAACCAAGCACAAAGCAGAGAGTCTTTTCTTCGCCCGGAGCAAGAGTAAGGTCTATCTGGTGTGAAGCGATAGGAGCCCAGCCGCTTGCTACGGAACCTGCGCTCTTTCCTGCTTTAACTACAGCAGGGCAGGCAGGAGAACCGTAAGCACCAAGGAAGGTGTCTCTGTCGGTATCAAAACCACTTACAGGAGTATTTACAGAATAAATAGCGTAGTGATTACGTCTTTCTCTGTACTCTGTTTTGTGGTAAATAGTGGAGCCTTCGATCTCAACCTCACCTGTGGAAAAGTTACGCTGGAAGTTTTTCATATCATCATCAGCGTTCCAAAGGCACCATTCAACATATGTAAATAAAGATAATTTCTTTGTGTCGTTGCTTTCGTTCTTAACAGTAAGCTTTGTAAGCTCGCAGTTTGCTTTACGCGGAACGAAATTAACCTGTGTGGTCTTTACGCCGTTTTTGCCGGCCTTAAAGATGCTGTAGCCGATACCATGTCTGCACTCGTAAGAGTCAAGCTCTGTCTGAGTAGGCTGCCATGCGGTATTCCAGATAACATCGCCGTCTTTAACGTAAATGTACTTGCCGTTTGAATCGGCAGGAACATTGTTGTATCTGTAACGTGTAAGTCTTAAAAGTTTAGCATCTTTGTAAAAAGTATAGCCTCCGTTTGTGTTTGAAATGAGGCTGAAAAACTCGTCACATCCAAGGTAGTTGATCCAAGGAAGAGGAGTTTTAGGAGTTGTGATGACATATTCCCTAGATGCGTCATCGAAAAATCCATATTTCATATTTGTAATCCCCTCAAAAATATTAAACTTAATCGTTTACGTTCTCGACAAAGTGTATTATAATATATCTTGTATAAAATTTCAAGTGCAAAAAGTGAAAAGGTCTGAAAGGGCTTATAATTTGGTGAAAGGGTAATTTTATGGTTTCCATTAAAGATATCGCGGCTGCTTTAAATGTCTCTACAGCCACTGTCAGCAAGGCACTTAACGATGCTAAAGACATTAGCGAAAAAAGAAAAGAGCAGATAATCAATAAAGCAAAGGAGATGGGTTATACCCCGAATCCTATAGCAAGAGCCTTAAAAACAAACAAGACATATAATCTTGGCGTGCTTTTTTCCGACAATGCCGATCAGGGTCTGGCCCACGATTTCTTCGCCTCAATACTTGATTCCTTTAAAAAGAGAGTAGAAAAAGACGGCTATGATATAACATTTATCAACACCAGCAAAGAAGGCCGTCATGGAAAGAGCCTGCTTGAACACTGCAGACACAGAGGGTTTGACGGTGTCCTTATTGCCTGCACAGACTACGAAGTGGACGAGATGATCGAGCTGTCAAAAAGCAGCGTACCTCTCGTTACCATCGACTATGCTTATGAAGGCAAACCTTCGGTTTTTTCCGATAATGATGACGGAATGAGGCAGCTTGTCAGATATGCCGTAAACGCCGGATATAAAAAAATAGCATTTATTCACGGAGAGATGTCTCCTGTTACAAAGGAAAGAGTAGAAGCTTTTCTTGATGAAACCGCAAAAGCAGGTATAACGGTACCGGCCTCTTATATAAAAGAAGGTAAATACCGCGATACAATAAGCACAGAAAAACTCACCGAAGAGATTCTTAAGCTTCCGGAAAAACCGGAGTGCATAATGTATCCCGATGACTATTCGGCTCTTGGCGGAGTCAATGTCCTTATGCACCGCAGGATCAACATTTACGATGATATAGAAGTTATCGGATACGATGGGATCCTTTACAAAAGAGGGCTTCCCGCAAGGATAACCTCGCTTATTCAGAATACTGCGCAAATGGGACTTACCGCCGCGGAACTGCTGCTTAGAAGCATAAAAGAACCGGATTTTTCCGATAAGGTCGTGGTCAAAGGAAAACTCATAGAACATAAGAATATCGAACTGATGATGGGCGCCAAATTACCGTAGGCGCCCTCTTTTATTATTCACACTTATCAGTCGGATTAAAAACAACAATTTGATTTTTTTTATGGTGTGATGTAGATTATTACCGTATTTAAAACATATATTTTCTTGGAGGGAAATTATTTATGAAAAAAGTAATTGCATTATTACTTGCTGTAGCTATGATGGCTACTCTCGTTGCTTGCGGCAGCGGATCAAACAAAGCAGCAAAGAGTGATCTCAAGGTTGGTTTTATCTGCCTTCACGATGAGAACTCTACTTACGACTTAAACTTCATCAACGCTGCTAAAGAGGCTTGTGAAAAGGCCGGCGTTGAGTACCTTATCAAGACAAACATCCCTGAAGGTCAGGAGTGCTACGAAGCAGCTTGCGAGCTCGTTGATGCAGGATGCAAGATCGTTTGCGCAGACTCATTCGGCCATGAGGATTACATGATCGAGGCAGCTAAGGAATATCCTGAAGTTCAGTTCTGCCACGCTACAGGTACAAAGGCTCATACAGAGAATCTTTCAAACTACCACAACGCATTTGCAGCTATTTACGAAGGACGTTTCCTCGCAGGTGTTGCTGCAGGTCTTAAGCTTAACGAGATGATCGAGTCAGGCAAGATCACAGCAGATCAGGCTAAGATGGGTTACGTTGGTGCTTTTACATACGCTGAGGTTATCTCAGGTTACACATCATTCTTCCTTGGTGCTCGTTCTGTTTGTCCTTCAGTTACTATGGATGTTACATTTACAGGTTCATGGTATGATGAGACAGCTGAGAAGGAAGGCGCAAACAAGCTTATCGAGGGTGGCTGCGTTCTTATCAGCCAGCATGCAGATTCAATGGGCGCTCCTACAGCATGTGAGACAGCAGGCGTTCCTAACGTATCTTACAACGGAAGCACAGCTTCAGTTGCTCCAAATACATTTATCGTTTCTTCTAGAATTAATTGGGCTCCATATTACGAGTACGTAATCGACTGCGTAAAGAATAACAAGGCAGTTGCTACAGACTGGACTGGTACAATCTCTACAGGTTCAGTAGTTCTTACAGAGTTCGGCGGCGCTGCAACTGCAGGTACAGCTGAGAAGATCGAAGAAGTCAAGGCTGATATCGTAGCAGGTAAGCTTCACGTATTCGATGCTTCTACATTCACAGTTGGTGGACAGAACCTTACAAGCTATCAGGCAGATGTAGATACAGATGCTGACTACACACCTGATCATGAGGTTATCGTTGACGGATACTTCAATGAGTCAGCAGATGGTTTCCGTTCTGCTCCTTACTTTGATCTCCAGATCGACGGCATCAACCTTCTCGATGTAAACTTCGGCTAATATAACTTCTTGATGGATACGCGAATTTAGTGTATAATCGAAAAGCGATGCAATAATACATACATAAGGGCGACAATCGCGTCGCCCTTATATTCTGTTTTTAGCCTAAAGGAGAAACAAAGTGACTAATAAAGAAGCTGCCGTATCTTTGCGCGGTATTACAAAACGCTTTGGCGCAGTAACGGCTAATGAAAACGTTAATCTTGACATTTTTAAAGGGGAGATTCTTGCACTCCTTGGAGAAAATGGAAGTGGAAAGACCACACTTATGAACATGCTCGCAGGACTTTATTATCCTGACGAGGGAAAGATATATATAAATGGAAAGGAAGAGGTCATCTCTTCTCCAAAAGATGCTTTTGCTCTCGGTATAGGTATGGTGCATCAGCATTTTAAACTGGTAGACGTACTTACAGCCACAGAAAACATAGTTCTTGGGCTTAAAGGCAAGCTCAAACTTAAAGAGGCTTCAGCAAAGATCCGTGAGATCTGTGACAAGTACGGCTTTGAAGTAGACCCAAATAAAAAGATATACGACATGTCTGTTTCCGAAAAACAGACAGTTGAGATAGTAAAGGTGCTTTATCGCGGTGCCGACATTCTTATCCTTGACGAGCCTACCGCTGTACTTACTCCGCAGGAGACAGAAAAACTCTTTGCGGTACTTCGTAACATGCGTGCAGACGGTAAGGCTGTAGTTATCATTACCCACAAGATGCACGAAGTAGAAAGCCTCTCCGACAGAGTGGCAGTACTCCGTAAAGGCGAGTATGTGGGCGAGATGGTGACAGCCCAGACCAATGCACAGGAAATGACAAACATGATGGTGGGAAGAAGCGTTTCTCTTAACATCACCAGAAAAGAGCCGGTTAACCCTGAGACCCGTATCGAGGTTAAGGGGCTTACAGTCCGCAACGAAGAAGGCATTGTTAAACTTGATAATGTCTCATTTACCGCAAGAAGCGGCGAGATACTTGGTATCGCAGGTGTGTCGGGATGCGGACAAAAAGAGCTTCTTGAGGCGATAGCAGGTCTTCAGAAGGCAGAGTCCGGAAGTATCATTTATACCGATGAAAACGGACATACAGAAGAGCTCCTTGGCAAAGATCCTCTTAAGATCTCAGACCTTGGTGTTTACCTTTCTTTCGTACCTGAAGACAGACTTGGTATGGGCCTTGTAGGCAACATGGACCTTACAGACAACATGATGCTCCGTTCCTTCAGAAAGGGCCGCGGTATCTTTACAGACAGAAAATCACCAAGACACCTTGCTGAAAATGTTGTAAATGAGCTTGAGGTTGTAACCCCCGGTATCTCTACCCCTGTAAGAAGACTTTCAGGCGGAAACGTACAGAAAGTACTTGTAGGCCGCGAGATCTCAACAGCTCCTACCGTTCTTCTTACAGCATACGCAGTAAGAGGTCTTGATATTAATTCTTCCTATACTATATATGACCTTATCAACAAGCAAAAAGAAGCCGGCGTTGCTGTTATTTATGTTGGCGAAGATCTTGATGTTCTTCTTGAGCTTTCCGACCGTATCCTTGTACTTTGCGGTGGACAGGTAAGCGGTATCGTAGACGGAAGAAATACAGACAAAAATCAGGTCGGAATGCTGATGACCAGAGTTGGAGGCGCTAACGACTATGAATAAAAAACGTGAACCTTTATTTCATATAGTAAAAAGAGACGGTGTTTCCTGGCAGAAGGCATGGGGCATAAGACTACTTGCCATAGTTGTGGCTCTTCTTGTCTGTGCTGTTGTAACTACAGTGCTTACAGGCGATAACCCGATCTCTGTGTACGCTACCATGTTAAAAGGAGCCTTTGGCTCTGTACGTAAATTCTGGGTTACTACCCAGGAAGTGGCTATTCTTCTTATGATATCCCTTGCACTTACCCCTGCTTTCCGTATGAAATTCTGGAATGTCGGCGGTGAAGGCCAGGTGCTTATCGGTGCCCTTGCGGCTGCAGCCTGCATGATCACTCTTGAAGGAAAACTTCCTAATGCCCTTATCATCTGCATTATGGTTGTTTCGTCTATAGCAGCGGGTGCGGTTTGGGGCTTTATCCCAGCCATACTTAAGGCAAAGTGGAACACCAACGAGACACTTTCAACCCTTATGATGAACTATATCGCTACACAGATCGTAGCCTTTTTTACCATCGTATGGGAAGTACCAAAGGGCTCAGGAAAGATCGGTATCATCAACCAGAATTCAAATACCGGCTGGCTCCCTGCCATAGCAGGCAACAGATATCTTCTTTCTATTATAATAGCAGCCATCGTAGTTGTAGTGCTTTATGTATACCTTAATTACAGCAAGCATGGTTACGAGATAAATGTAGTTGGTGAGTCTGAAAGAACCGCAAGATACGTTGGTATCAAGGTAGAAAAGATAATTGTCCGCACCATGATCCTTTCAGGTGCTATCTGCGGACTTGTAGGTCTTCTTCTTGTGGGAGGCATCAACCACACCGTTACCACTACCATAGCCGGAGGTCAGGGCTTTACCGGCGTTATGGTCTCATGGCTTGCCAAATTCAACCCTGTTACCATGATCTTTACAAGTTTGCTTATCGTGGTACTTAGAAGAGGAGCAGGCGAGATTTCAACCGCATTTGGCTTAAATCACGCATTTTCCGATATCCTTACCGGAATAATCCTTTTCTTCATTATCGGATGTGAATTCTTTATTTCCTATAAGATACAGATTAATAAAAAGGGAAAGGAGGAAAAGGAAAATGTTTAATGTTGCAGCATTTATACCAAGAGCCGTAGCACAGGGTATTCCGCTTCTTTACGGAAGTACCGGCGAGATCCTTACTGAAAAATCAGGCAACCTTAACCTCGGAATCCCGGGCGTTATGTACGTCGGAGCCATAAGCGGCGTTATCGGTGCTTTTTACTACGAGCACAGCATACCTGCAGGAACCCCGATAAACGGCTTCCTTGCTATTTTTATCCCTATGCTTTGCTCACTCCTTGGCTCTTTCCTTATGGGAATGCTTTACTGCTTCCTTACAGTTACCCTTAAGGCAAATCAAAACGTTACCGGTCTTGCTATGACCACATTTGGTATCGGATTTGGAAACTTCTTCGGCGGTTCCCTTATCAAGATCTCAGGCTATGACGTTCCTTCGATTGCCCTTTCCGCAACAAGCGCATGCTTTTCCAAACCCCTTCCTTTTGCAGGTAAACTCGGATGGTTTGGAAGCGTATTCCTTTCCTACGGATTCCTTGCCTACCTTGGCATTATAATCGCCGTTATAGCAGGATATGTGCTTAAAAAGACAAGAGTCGGCCTTCATCTTCGTGCAGTAGGCGAGTCTTCTGCTACCGCAGATGCCGCAGGTATCAATGTTACAAGATACAAATATGTGGCTACTACACTTGGCTGTATGATCGCAGGACTTGGCGGACTTTACTATGTTATGGATTATGCCTGCGGAGTATGGAGTAACGATGCTTTCGGTGACAGAGGATGGCTTGCCATTGCCCTTGTTATCTTCACTATCTGGAGACCGAACATCAGCATTTTTGCTTCTATATTATTTGGAGGACTTTATATCCTTTATCTTTACATTCCGTCAGGTATGGACCACATGGAATATAAAGAGCTTTATAAGGCTATTCCTTATGTATTTACACTTATCGTACTTGTGATAACCAGTATGAGAAACAAAAGAGAGGACCAGCCGCCTATGGGCCTGGGATTGTCGTATTTCAGGGAAGATAGATAGCGAAAATAACCAAAAGGGACAGTCCCCCGTGGTCGAAACGCTTGCGTTTTGACCACGGGGGACTGTCCCTTTTGGTTATTTTCGCTATCTTACAAGTTCCGGCTTTTCCTTTGCTTCGTAGAAGGAATCTTTGCCGTCGCTAAGCAGGTATTTGGTCTTGTTTCCCGGCTTATAGGCCTTAAATTCAGCCACAATGCGCTCTGCGATAACCTGCGGGCTTGCATTGCTACTTTCTATTATAAGGTCATAGTTGTCTGCATCAAAGTAGTCTACCTGATACAGGTCAAGGTATCTTGCTCTTTCAAGCTTTGCACGCTCTGTAAGGCCTGCTGCGCATTCTTCTTCGCTCGAATACTCTTCGGAGTTTCGGCTTGCGCCTGCAAATACTCTTCTTGCAGCCTCTTTTACATCTACAAGAAGGAATACCTTAAAACTTGGTACGGCAAAATGCCATGCCATACGTGAATCAAAAACTGTGTTGTCAAGCTCTTTGCCAAGCTTAGTGCTTCTGGCGTCGATCATATCGTCGATGCTTCTGTCTGTTTTTGCAATCTCGTTAAGCTCGATCACCGAGATACCGCGCTCTGCGGCAATACTTCTGAAGATATCGCCTGTAGAAGTGATATCAAATCCCATTTCCCTAAAAACCTTGCACACGCTGGATTTGCCGCTGCCAAGGTTGCCGGTCATAGTAATGTTCATGTCTGCATCCTTTCAAAAAGCGGGTCCGGAAAAGTTGACCCGAGGTTAAGTTATAGTAAATGGTATTTTAGCAGAAAAAACTTAATTTGACAAGATATGGGGGAGTATGCTATAATTCTACGATGTTGAATTGTAGCGGTCTTAAGAGGCTGTATTACATACATAACCTTATTTAACTAGGTATTATTTAGGAGGATTCAATTAAGATGAGTTTTAAGGTGGAAAACTTAGAAGCTAAGAACATGGTTAAGCTTGTTATCGAGTGCAGCGCCGAAAATTTTGACAAAGCAATCGTTAAAGCCTATAACAAGAGAAAGAACCAGATCTCTATCCCGGGTTTCAGAAAAGGAAAAGCTCCATTAAATATGGTAGAGAAGATGTATGGTTCAGGCGTTTTCTACGAGGATGCAGCCAACGAGCTTATGCCTGATGCTTACGAGCAGGCAGCAAAAGAGAGCGGTCTTGAGATCGTTTCACAGCCTGAGGTTGATGTTATTCAGGTTGAAAAGGGTAAGGCATTCATTTTCAGCGCTACAGTAGCTACAAAGCCTGAGGTTACTCTTGGCGAGTACAAGGGCGTTAAGGTAGAAAAAGCAAACGTAGAAGTTACAGACGAAGAAGTTAACGAAGAGATCGACAGAGCAAGAAAGCAGAACGCCCGTACAATTACCGTAGAGGGCAGACCTGCTAAAGACGGCGACAAGACAGTTATCGATTTCGAAGGTTTCGTAGACGGAAAAGCATTTGAAGGCGGAAAGGGTACAGATTATCCTCTTACTCTTGGTTCTCATTCCTTTATCGATGGTTTTGAAGATCAGATCGTTGGTAAGAATGTTGGCGACAGCTTCGATGTTAACGTTACATTCCCTAAGAACTACCAGGCTAAAGAGCTTGCAGGAAAGCCTGCAGTATTTAAGGTAACACTTAAAGAGCTTAAAGCAGAAGAACTTCCTGAGGCAGACGACGAGTTCGCACAGGACGTTTCAGATTTTGATACATTCAAAGAGTACAAAGAAGACATCAAGAAGAACATTCTCGTTAGAAAAGAGAACGAAGCTAAGCGTGTTAAAGAAGACGCAGTTATCGCTTCTATCATCGAGAGTTCAAAGATGGATATCCCTGAGGCTATGCTTAATACTCAGGTTCGCCAGATGGCAGAAGAGTTTGCTGAGAGAATCCAGCAGCAGGGTCTTTCTGTAGATCAGTACTTCAAGTTTACAGGTATGAATTCACAGACATTCCTTGACAACCTTCGTCCTGAGGCTGAAAAGAGAATTCAGTCAAGACTTGTTCTTGAAGCTATCGTTAAGGCTGAGAAGATCGAAGTATCTGACAAAGACCTTGAAGAAGAGCTTGATAAGATGGCTAAGGCTTACAGCATGGAAGTTTCCAAGATCAAAGAGATGCTTGGAGATGAGCAGCTTGAAGCTATCAAGAAAGATATCGCAGTTTCAAAGGCAGCTGATTTTGTAACAGAGAACGCAAAAGAAGGCAAGGCAGCAGCAAAGAAGTCTACAGCAAAGAAGACTACAGCTAAGGCTGAGAAGGCTGAAGAGGAAGCTCCTGCTGAGGAAAAGCCTAAGAAGACAGCAGCAAAGAAGACAACTGCAGCAAAGAAGACCACAGCTAAGGCTGAGGAAGCTCCTGCAGAAGAAAAGCCTAAGAAGACAACTACAAGAAAGACTACCAAGAAGGCTGAATAATAAGGGCTTGATTTAATATTTAAAATAAGCGATAATTAAAGGGCGGATGTTTATTCCGCCCTTATCTTAACAATAAAAATAATTATACGGAGGGATATATAATGAGTTTAGTTCCATACGTCATTGAACAGACCAGCAAAGGCGAGCGTTCTTATGACATATATTCAAGATTACTTAAAGACAGGATCATCTTCCTTGGCGAAGAGGTAAACGAGACAACAGCAAGCCTTGTTGTGGCTCAGCTTCTTTTCCTTGAGTCAGAAGATCCAAATAAAGACATCAATCTTTACATCAACAGCCCTGGCGGCGTTATTACAGCAGGTATGGCTATTTACGATACAATGCATTACATCAAGTGCGACGTTTCAACCATCTGTATCGGTATGGCAGCCAGCATGGGTGCGTTCCTTCTTGCAGGCGGTACAAAGGGCAAGAGATTTGCTCTTCCTAACGCAGAAGTACTTATCCATCAGCCACTTGGCGGAGCACAGGGCCAGGCTACAGATATCAAGATCGCAGCCGATAATATTATCAGAACAAGAAAGAAATTAAACGAGATCTTAAGTGCCAATACCGGCAAGTCAGTAGAGCAGGTAGAGCGCGATACAGAGCGTGATAACTGGCTTACAGCGCAGCAGGCTCTTGATTACGGTATTATCGATAGCATCATTACTTCTCGTAATTAGTTTGGGGGTCGTTTATGGCTAAAAATGAACAAAAACTTCATTGTTCGTTCTGTGGTAAGATGCAGGATCAGGTAAGAAAGCTTATCGCCGGTCCTAATGCTTACATCTGCGACGAATGTGTGGAAGTTTGTATGGGCATAGTTGAAGACGAATTCGATGACAATGATTTTGCCAGAGGCGAATTCAACCTTCCTAAGCCTGAAGAAATAAAAGAATACCTCGATCAGTACGTAGTTGGTCAGGATGAGGCTAAGAAAGTGCTTTCTGTAGCGGTTTACAACCATTACAAGAGAGTTATGAGCGGCAGAGATCTTGATGTTGAGCTCCAGAAGAGCAACATCATTATGATCGGACCTACAGGTTCAGGTAAAACCTACCTTGCCCAGACTCTTGCAAAGCTTCTTGACGTGCCTTTTGCCATTGCAGATGCAACTGCACTTACAGAGGCAGGTTACGTAGGAGAAGATGTGGAGAACATTCTTCTTAAGCTTATCCAGGCTGCAGACTATGACATTGAAAGAGCTGAACACGGTATTATTTATATCGATGAGATAGACAAGATCACAAGAAAGGGCGAGAACGTATCTATTACCAGAGATGTATCGGGTGAGGGCGTTCAGCAGGCTCTTCTTAAGATCCTTGAAGGAACGGTTGCTTCCGTGCCTCCTCAGGGCGGCAGAAAGCATCCTCATCAGGAGTTCATTCAGATCGATACCACCAATATCCTCTTTATCTGCGGCGGTGCATTTGACGGCCTTGAAAAGATAATAGAGTCACGTATCGGCGAAAAGAGTATTGGATTTAATGCAACTATACAGGACAACGAGCACAGAAATGTGGGCGAGCTTTTCAAACAGGTTATGCCGCAGGATTTTGTCAAGTTCGGACTTATCCCTGAGTTTGTAGGCCGTGTTCCTATTAATGTAGCTCTTGATCTTCTCGATGAGAAGGCACTTGTCCGCATACTTACAGAGCCAAAGAATGCGCTTACAAAGCAGTACAACAAGCTCTTTGAGCTTGACGGTGTAGAGCTTGAATTTACACCTGAGGCTCTTAATGCCATAGCAAGCAGGTCCTTCGAAAGAAAAACAGGTGCCAGAGGCCTTCGCGCCATTGTGGAGCAGTCACTTATGGACACCATGTTTACTATTCCGTCTGACGAAAGCATTACAAAGTGTATAGTAGATAAAGACGTTATAGACGGTACAGGCAAGCCTGAGCTCATTTCTTCGGGGGCAGGCAGCGAAAGACGCATAGGCGTTAAAAACAAGGTCAGAAAGACCACAGGAGATATAGCATAAAAAGGAGTCGTTATGGGCAGAATATTACCGGTTATCCCTCTTAGGGGTATAGCAATACTGCCGGGTATGCTCATCCATTTCGATATCAAAAGAGAAGCATCCAAAGATGCCGTAGACGCGGCGGTTAGGGCAAAGGAAGAGATCTTTCTCGTAACACAGTTAGATAAAACTGTTGAAAACCCCGGCGTCTCAGATCTGTATTCTACGGGTACCACTGCAAGCATCAGGCAGGTAATAAAGCTGCCGGGCGATGTGGTCCGTGTTATGGTGCAAGGTGAGAAGAGAGGTAAACTGCAGAGTCTTGAAATGACCGGCGGTTACCTCTCTGCTGATATTACGGTAACTGAAGATGAGGTTTTGATAAACGAGATCACGGAACGGGCAATGGTGAGCGCGCTTAAAGATGTAATCGACATTTTCGGCAACGCAAATCCCAAATTTCCTCATGCAGTATTTGAACAGTTAAAAGAGATAAACAATATAAAGGATCTTGTGCAAAATTCACTTGTTTCACTGCCGCTTAGCCTTGAGGCCAAGCTTGCCGTATTTGAGATAGATGATTTTGCAGACAGATACGAAAAACTTTACACCACCCTTGTACAGGAGATCGACCTTATCAGGATAAAGAGAGATTTCCAGGAAAAAGTTAAAGAAAAGGTGGACACCAACCAGAGAGAATACCTTCTTCGCGAGCAGATGAAAGTTATACGCGAGGAGCTTGGTGACGAGAAATATCAGGACGAGGCAGACGAGTTTGCTGATAAGGCAAAAGCTCTTGATGCTCCTGAAAATGTTAAAGCAAAGATTCTTAAAGAGATTGACAGATATAAAAACCTTTCTTCAAATCCCTCAGAGAGCCAGGTTTCAAGGGGCTATATAGAGACAC
>JAEEOQ010000118.1 GCA_016284355.1 Lachnospiraceae bacterium | reverse complement strand
TACAACAAGCGCATAAAAGACATGGTCAAGGGCTTTATGGTAGAAAGCTACATTGAAGACGGCAACCAGAAAATAGGCGAAGGCGTATACGGAAAGTCCATAACCGATGCCTGCCTTGGCTGGGAAAAGAGCGAAAAACTCATACTTGAAATGGCTGAGATGCTCTAAAACCCGGCAATTGTTTACCGTTTTACTAATAGAGCCTATTGTTACAGAAGATTAAGATTTTCTTACAATTTTGTCATAAACTTGCCCTGCAGTGTTTTTTATGGTATCCTCATAACTGAGGTGAAGAACAATGTGGGAAAGAACCATACTCGGAACAGACATTTATCACCTGATCGCATGCTTCCATATATACAGTATGCTCGGGTGGCTCGTTGAGTCCATATATATGTCATTTTGCGAGAAAAGACTTGTTAACAGAGGCTTTGGAAAAGGACCTTTCTGTCCTATCTACGGCTTTGGTGCCGTTATAGGCAATATGGTATTAAGTCCTTTAGCAAGCAACTACATCGCACTGTACCTTGTGGGCGCTGTGCTCGCTACTACCTTTGAATTTTTAGTGGCGATGCTTATGAAAAAGCTCCTTGGAAGTTTCTGGTGGGATTATAACGAAAAGCCTTTCAACTACAAAGGTATGATATGCCTTGAAAGTACTGTGGCATGGGGCTTCTACGCTATCATAGTCGTAGGCTTCCTTAACGATGCCATTATAAGTTTTGTCGATAGATTTGACAGAGCTATCGGCGTATATGTTCTTGTGATCATCCTTGCCGCTTACACATTCGACTTTATAGTCGCATTTGCAAAAGCAAAAGGCGTCACCACAGAAGATATCAAACGCATGATAGTACATAAAAGAGCGTAAGGCTGATGTTTATGGGATCGGAATATCCGGTCCCTTTTTTCTTGTTATTTTTCAAAAAACCTCTTTCAGTAAACCACATCTTGTGGTATACTATAATGCACGAACTACTATATCTAGTATTGGAGGGATATTATGATACTTATTGAAAACGTGGAAGTTACGGGGCTTTCAGCAGCCATCAGAGGTATGAGAAATCCTCTTGATTCCTGGGCAAAATCGGACAGCGGCTATGAGGGAAATGAGTTTAAAGTCGGGGAAGCCGATCTTGACCTTATGAGAAGACTGCGTGAAGCCGGAACAGACCACAGAAAATACCTGCGTATGATCGCAGTATATGCAGATATCACAGCTCCTCTCTATTGGTATAAGGAATATGATACATATAAAGTAGGTACGGTAGCCAATTCCTGCAGTACCATGCACACCATCCACAAACACGGTATCAATGAAGAACTTTTTTCTCTTGATAACGGATATGAGTTTAGCCCGGAGCAAAAGAAGGTAATAGAAGACTATCTTGCCCTTCTTGAAACCTTAAGAGTTAACTGCAAGAGCGGAGATGAGACCTGGAGAGCGCTTATACAGCTTCTCCCCGAAGCCTTCAACCAGAAGCGTACAGTTATGCTTAACTATGAAGTGCTTGCAAATATGTACAAATCAAGAAAAACACATAAGCTCAACGAATGGGTAAAGTTTTGCGAATGGATAAAGACATTGCCGCACAGCGAGCTTATCACAGGCGAATAATAAAAGAAAAGGAGACAATAAAAATGGGCGTAAATTCAATTGACGCAGAAGACGATCAGTTCGCGTATCGTTATGATACACAGCTTCTTATAGACAGACGCGACAAAGACCTTGATGAGGACGAGATAGCAGATTACATCACAGAGCACTTTGAGGGCAACAGCCTTATCGCAGCAGGTGATGAAGACCTTATAAAGATACATTTTCACACAAATGAGCCTTGGAAGATCCTTGAGTATTGCAACACCGTAGGCGAGATCTACGATATTGTTGTGGAAGACATGATAAGACAGGCAAACGGACTTCACGGTTAGAAGGGAAATGGAAATGATTTATAGCGAAGAATTAGATGGGAATATGGAAGTTGCGCAGGTGTGCGTAATGAAGCGTTCCGGTGAGCGTGTGCCTTTTGATAAGACAAAGATCAAGGCAGCCATTGAAAAAGCAAACAATGAAGAGGGTATCTTATCAGAGCGTCTTACAGACGAGCAGATGGAAGCTATCGCAAGCGGCATTGAAAAAGATGCTGCAAATGCAGGCCGCGATCTTTCCGTAGAAGAGATCCAGGATAAAGTGGAGGATGCCCTTATGGCATCAGGCAAATACAGAGTTGCCCGCCTTTACATTACATACAGATATAAACACAACGAGATGCGTAAGATGAGCACCATAGACCAGAAGATCTCAGGTGTCATCGAATACGCAAATGAGGAAGTAAAGCAGGAAAACAGCAATAAAAATCCTACGGTGCTTTCTGTACAACGTGACTATATGGCAGGAGAGTGGAGCCGCTATTATACGGGACGTTACCTTCTTCCAGACGACATAGTACAGGCCCACAGAGAAGGCATAATCCACTTCCATGATTCTGACTATTTTGCACAGCATATGCATAACTGTGACCTTGTAAACCTTGACGACATGTTGCAGAACGGCACCTGTATAAGCGGAACCCATATCGATAAGCCGCATTCCTTTGCGACTGCCTGTACGGTTGCATCCCAGATAGTGGCACAAGTGGCTTCCTCCCAGTACGGCGGACAGACCATCACCATGTCACATCTTGCGCCTTTTGTAGACATAAGCCGTAAAAAGATCTATGCAAGGCTTAAAAAAGAGCTTGCAGATGCAAAGGTTGACCTTCCGGAAGACAAGATCAATATCCTTGTTGAAGAAGAACTTATAAAAGAGGTTGAATCGGGCTGCCAGACTATACAGTATCAGCTTATAACCCTCCAGTCTACAAACGGTCAGGCTCCTTTTGTTACGGTATTCCTTTACCTTAACGAGGTACCTGAAGGCCAGATAAGAGATGACCTTGCTCTTGTTATAGAGACAGTGCTTAAGCAGCGTATACTTGGGGTTAAGGATAAGACCGGAGTTTATATCACTCCTGCCTTCCCTAAGCTTATCTATGTATTACAGGAAGATAACATAAAAGAAGGCACGCCTTATTTTTACCTTACAGAGCTTGCGGCAAAATGTACCGCAAAGCGTATGGTGCCTGATTATATTTCAGAAAAGAAGATGAAAGAGCTTAAGGGCGATGTATACCCATGTATGGGATGCAGAAGTTTCCTTACTCCTGACCGCTTTACAGACAACGGCTACGGAAACCCTGCCCATGCCGCAAATTACAAAGAAGGGGTACACAAGTATTACGGCCGCTTTAACCAGGGCGTTGTTACCATCAATCTTGTAGATGTGGCCTGCTCCTCAGGAAAAAATGAGGAGAAATTCTGGGAGATCCTTGATGAAAGACTTAACCTTTGCCATAGAGCCTTAAGACTTCGTCACGAGCGTCTTCTTGGAACACCTTCCGATGTGGCACCTATCCTCTGGCAGGACGGAGCCCTTGCAAGACTTGCACCGGGAGAGACTATAGATAAGCTCCTTTACGGCGGATATTCAACCATATCCCTTGGCTATGCAGGCCTTGCAGAGTGTGTATATTACATGAAAGGTCTTTCACACACCAGCGAAGAGGGCGAGGATTTCGGTCTTCGCGTAATGCAGGCCTTAAATGACGCCTGCGCCAAGTGGAAGAGAGAAGAAAACATTGACTATTCCGTATACGGAACTCCTCTTGAGAGCACTACATACAAATTTGCAAAGTGCCTTCAGAAGCGTTTTGGTATAATCGAGCATGTTACCGACCGTAACTACATCACAAACAGCTACCACATTCACGTTACAGAAGAGATCGATGCATTTTCAAAGCTTACAAAAGAGGCAGAGTTCCAGCAGTTATCACCGGGCGGAGCCATTTCTTACGTTGAGGTTCCAAACATGCAGGACAACATTCCTGCTGTAATAGCTGTGATGCAGCACATTTACGAGACCATTCTTTATGCAGAGCTTAACACAAAGAGTGATTACTGCGATGAGTGTGGTTTTGACGGCGAGATAAAGATCATTAAAGATGAAACAGGCAAGCTTGTCTGGGAGTGCCCTAAATGCGGCAACCGAGATCAGGCAAAGATGCATGTTGCAAGACGTACCTGCGGTTATATCGGTACCCAGTACTGGAATCAGGGGCGTACCGCAGAGATAGCCGACAGAGTATTACATCTGTAAAGGACAAAAAATGAATTACGCAAATATTAAGAAAAGCGATATCGCGAACGGCCTGGGCGTTCGCGTATCGCTCTTTGTTTCGGGCTGTACCCACCACTGCAAGGGCTGTTTTAACCCCGAGACATGGGATTTTAATTACGGAAAAGAATATACAAAAGAAGTTGAAGAAGAGATCATTGCGGCCTTAAGGCCGAGCTATATAGCAGGCCTTTCTCTTCTTGGAGGCGAGCCCTTTGAACCTGAGAACTCGCCTTTTCTTGCTGCACTTACCAAAAGGGTAAAAGAAGAGCTCCCCGGAAAAGATATCTGGTGTTACTCAGGCTATAGCCTCGATACTGATATGCTTTCAGGAAAGCTTTCAGATATTCCTTCTACAAGGGCACTTCTTGAAAACATAGATGTGCTTGTAGACGGAGAATTTGTTCTTGATAAAAAGGATATATCCTTAAAGTTTCGCGGATCTTCAAACCAAAGAGTGATCGACGTACCGGCGTCGCTTAAAGCAGGTAAGCCTGTACTTTTGCAGGGGTTTTAAGTTCCTAAAAACCCCTGTTTAGGCCTTTGTACTCTGAAGGGGTACAGCCAAGAGCAGATTTAAAGACTCTGTTGAAGGTGGAAAGAGAATTAAAACCGGAGCGCATAGCAACCTCTGTTATTGAAAGCTCCGGAGAGATAAGGTATCTTTCCGCCATTTCTATCCTCTTTTTTGTAAGATACTCATAATAAGTACTTCCCGTATATTGCTTAAAAAGCCTTGAAAAATGAAACCTTGAAAAACCTGCGATACCGGCAAGGGTATCGGCGTCTATGTCTTCTGCATAGTGATCGTTTATATAGTTGCATACATTAAGAAATTTGTTTATATATTCATGCTGCTTGGACTGAGAAATGTTGTTGAAGCTGCAGCCTTCGCTCGCAAGAGAGGATCTTCCGAGTTCCACAAAAAACTTGATTATAAGTGAATAAATATTAGCTTCAAAAAGCTTCTCTTCTTTAAAGTATTCTTTCTCTACCTCCAGCATATATCCGGAGAGCTTGTTGTAAAGAACAGAATCACCGGCACTGCTTATTATCCTGTATGGGTACAGGAGCTGCACCAAAGACTGCATGCCCTTAAGGGAGCACACAAGGGAATGATCGATAAGAACGATAAGGCGCTCACCGTCAGCCGGAGCGTAAAGAGTATGAAGCTGGCCGGGAGCGATAATAAATATATCGCCTACATTTATCTCGTGTTTTTCTTTTTCAATCTCTACCACATATCCGTTCTTAAGAGGAAGGATCACCTCGATGGCAGTATGCCAGTGAAAAGGGTAGTTTTCTGCTTCGGTATTGTGGTGTACCCGCACACCCTGCACTTCATTGTAAGCAACAGTCTCTACTACGCCGTTAAGGATTTCTATCATCTGTCAGTCTCCAAATAAAAAGTAAAATAAGTTGTCATTTTCTACATGAAAATATTACCACCGAGAGCAATATTTGACAACTAAAAAAACACAAAATGCGAGTTTGATTTCACAAACCGATATAACAATACTCAATAATGCCATGGGTTACATGAAACATGTAAGCAGCTTACACCTTTCTGAACGCATTAAATAAAATGAGCAATATTTAGCATTTTAGGTGCAATAAATGATTGGTTTGTATATACTTATGGATATAGGATTAGCTTAAAGTAAATTGTATTGGAGGTAAAAATCATGAACAGAGAAGAAGCAAGAAAACGTGCAACGGAACTTGTTGACAAGATGACGGTGGAGGAGATGGCAAGTCAGCTCAGGTTTGATGCCCCTGCTATAGAAAGACTTGATATCCCTGCCTACAACTGGTGGAGTGAGGCGCTTCACGGAGTTGCAAGAGCCGGAGTTGCTACGGTATTTCCGCAGGCAATAGGTCTTGCAGCAATGTTTGACGATGAAATGCTTGAACAGATCGGAGATGCGGTTTCCGACGAGGCCAGAGCAAAATATAACGCACAGAGCAGCGAGGGAGACAGAGACATTTATAAGGGACTTACCCTTTGGTCTCCAAATGTAAATATTTTCAGAGATCCGCGCTGGGGAAGAGGCCACGAGACCTACGGTGAGGATCCTTACCTTACAACAAGACTTGGAGTAGCCTACGTAAAGGGACTTCAGGGACACGGGGAGTACTTAAAGGCAGCAGCCTGCGCCAAGCATTTTGCTGTGCACTCAGGACCTGAGGCTCTTCGCCATTCATTTAATGCCAAAGTTAACAACAAAGATTTATACGAAACCTATCTTCCTGCCTTTGAAGGCTGCGTTAAGGAAGGAAAGGTTGAGGCTGTCATGGGAGCTTACAACAGGACCAATGACGAGCCATGCTGCGCAAATACAGTCCTTATGGAAGAGATACTTCGCGGGGATTGGCGCTTTGAGGGACATTTTGTATCAGACTGCTGGGCCGTACTTGATTTCCATGAGCATCACATGGTAACCAAAAACAGCAGAGAATCGGCTGCACTTGCCATAAGTAAGGGCTGTGATGTCAATTGCGGCAGCACTTATCTTTGTTTAATGCAGGCCTACAAAGAGAAAAAGGTAACAAAAGACCAGATCCGTACCGCAGCCATCAGACTCTTTACAACAAGATTCCTTCTCGGACTCTTTGACAAGACTGAGCTTGATAACATTGGCTATGATGTGGTAAGCAGCAAAGAGCACCTTGCACTTTCTGAAAAAGCAGCGGAAAGGAGTATGGTACTTCTTAAAAATGACGGTCTTCTTCCGTTAAAGAAGGAAGAACTTAAGTCTATAGCCGTCATTGGACCAAATGCCAATTCGAGAGCGGCGCTTGTTGGAAATTATCACGGAACAGCCGCAAGATACCATACCATCTCAGACGGCATTTTTGAGTATCTTGAAGATACGGATGTTAGAGTGTACGCATCTGAAGGATGTCATTTATTTAAAGAAAAGACAGAAAACCTTGCAAAGGAAAATGACCGTATAGCTGAGGCTGTCACCTGCGTAAAGAATGCAGATGTAACTGTGCTTGTACTTGGCCTTGACGAAACTTTGGAGGGCGAAGAAGGAGACACAGGAAACTCCTATGCTTCAGGCGATAAGAATGACCTTGAACTTCCAAAGTCCCAGCAGGTGCTTATAGATGCCGTACTTGCACTTGGAAAACCTGTTATTGCAGTAAATATGACAGGAAGCGCCATGAACCTTCGTAAGCTTATAGATAACGAAAATGTTAAGGCCATAATCCAGGCATGGTATCCGGGAAGCGAAGGCGGAAGAGCTTTTGCAAAGATACTCTTTGGACAGGTTAGCCCGTCAGGTAAGCTCCCTGTTACATTCTACGAGAATGTGGATGAACTTCCTGATTTTACTGATTACAACATGAAGGGCAGAACCTACAGATATATGGAAGGTAAGGCTCAGTTTGGCTTTGGCTTTGGACTTACATATGGTGAGTGTAAGGTAAAGAACTTTACAGAGAACAGGGAAGAACGCACTGTTACCGTAACGGCTGCCAATGAGGGAAGCTTTGATACGGAAGACGTTATTCAGATTTATGCAAAAAATACGTCTGAATATGCACCTAAAAATGTTTCCCTTGTGGGCTTTAAACGTGTATTTTTAAAAGCGGGAGAAAAAAAAATCTTTACCGTAAAGCTTTCTGACCATGCATACGAAGTATGCAACAACGACGGAAAGTGGATAAATGCTGCAGATTCCTGCACTCTTTATGCGGGATTTAGCCAGCCGAAATAAAATATTTGAATATTTATACAAAAAAGTGTTGCATTTATACAAAATCGGGTATATAATTCTTTCATAGTTTTAGAAAACATTAAAAAACATCAAGAATGAATTAATGGAGGAAAGAGTTATGAAAAAATTAATGGCGGTTTTAATGGTATTTGCATTGGCAATGGGTCTTATGGCTTGCGGCAGCAAGGCTTCAAAGCAGGTTAAGGTTATCGACATCGACCTTACATCTGAAGAGTATGCATTTGGCGTAGATAAGACACAGCCTGAACTTCTTGAAAAGGTAAACGCATTTATCGCAGAGATAAAGGGCAACGGTAAGTTTGATGAGATCTGTAATCACTATTTTGGCGACGGAACTCCTGTAGCAGTTGAGTCAAAAGATTTTGACGAGTCAAAAGACCAGCTTGTGGTTGCTACAAACGCAGCATTTGAGCCTTTTGAATATATGGAAGGCAATAAATACCTTGGTATCGATATGGAGATCGCAGCTGCTCTTGCAGAGTATCTTGGAAAAGAGCTTGTTATCTCAAACATGGACTTTGATGCTGTATGCCTTTCAGTAGGTCAGCAAAAGTGCGATATCGCAATGGCAGGTCTTACAGTTAAGCCTGACCGTGAAGAATATGTAACATTTACAACAAGCTATTACAACGCATCACAGAAGATCGTTGTTATGAGCGATGATAAGACTTTCGACGAATGCAAGAGCGCAGCAGATGTAGAAAGCATTCTTGCAACCTCTAAGGAAAAAGCCGGTGTTCAGAACGGAACCACAGGTCAGTTCTACGTACAGGGCGATGCAGACTGGGGCTTTGACGGCTTTAGCGGCATCACATGCGTAGGCTACAAAAACGGTTCCCTTGCAATGCAGGATCTGGTGAACGGCAACTTAAAGTATGTTATAATAGATTCAGCTCCTGCAAAATGCATCAGCGAAGCTATCAACAAGCTCCAGTAAAGAGGTAAAAATGGGTAATTTCGGACTGAAAGTCAGCAAATTCATACAGATTTTTATTGATCAGGACGGATACAAGATGGTAACTGAGGGGCTTATTAATACGCTCCTCATTGCCGTATTCGGCCTGATCCTTGGCATTCTTATAGGTACACTTATAGCCACCGTAAGAGTGATCCCGAAGTACAAGGTGCTCCCAAGAGTGCTTAACTCTATTTGTTCCTTTTACGTAAATCTTTTCAGAGGAACGCCTATAGTGGTGCAGCTCCTTGTATTTTATTATGTTCTCCTTCCTATTCTTGGCGTAAGAATGCCGGGAGTAAGAGTAGCCATGCTGGTATTTGGCCTTAACTCAGGCGCGTACGTATCAGAGATAATGCGAAGCGGCATAATGTCGGTAGACGGCGGACAGATGGAGGCGGGCCGTGCAGTGGGGCTTTCTTTTAGCACAACCATGGTAAGGATCGTTATCCCGCAGGCAGTGAAAAACATTCTTCCGACCCTTGGCAATGAGTTCATATCTCTTATAAAAGAGACGTCGGTTGTAAGCTTTGTGGGCGCCACAGATCTTTACGTGGCTTTTAACTACATCGGCAGCAACTCTTACGAATTTATGGTGCCTTACCTTGTAATGGCAATGATATATATTGTCCTTGTCCTTGTGATCACACTTGGCATAAAGATAATGGAAAGGAGCCTTGCAAAAAGTGATAGACGTCATTAATCTTGAGAAAAAATTCGGCGATAATGTTGTCTTAAAAGACATCAGCATTACCGTAAATAAAGGCGACATCATAGTTGTAACCGGGCCGTCGGGCTCAGGCAAGAGCACCTTCCTTCGCTGCCTTAACTGTATGGAAGACCCTACAGGCGGCAAGATCATCTTTGACGGCGTTGATATTGCAGATATGAGTGTCGATATCAACATCCACCGTCGCCACATGGGTATGGTGTTCCAGCATTTTAACCTTTTTAACAACAAGACGGTCATTGAAAACATTATGCTGGCTCCGGTCCTTATTGGGCTTAAAGACCTTAAGAGTCAAAAAAGAAGGAACTTTTTAAAGAAACTTTCAGGTAAACCGGTTACTCCCGTAACCACCACAAAG
>JAEEOQ010000117.1 GCA_016284355.1 Lachnospiraceae bacterium | reverse complement strand
GTACTTCACCGAGAAAGCCCGTTTGTAATCGCCGTAGAAAATGATATACTTATTCAGGGAATCATCGATGTCTGGTGGGAAGAAGATGACGGTATAGTGCTTCTTGACTACAAGACAGACAGAGTACCTGAAGAGGAAGGAGAAAAGGTGCTTATAGACCGTTATAAGATACAGCTTGATTACTATGAAAGAGCCCTCCTTCAGACTACAGATAAAAAGGTTAAGGAAAGGATCATCTATTCCTTTGGCCTGGGAAAGGAAATCACCTTATGAGGTTCAGACCCTGCATAGACATACATAACGGGAAAGTTAAACAGATAGTTGGAGGCTCTCTAAAAGACGAGGGCAGCTTTGCTGCTGACAATTTTGTCTCTGAAAAAAGCGCTGACTACTATGCTTTAATGTATAAAGAAAGCGGTCTTACGGGCGGGCACGTTATACTTCTTAATAAATCCGGAACGCCTGAATATGAGGCAGATCTTGCCGAAGCAGGAAAAGCACTTAATGCTTACAAGGGAGGCCTTCAGATAGGCGGCGGAGTTACCGAAAAAAATGCCAAAAGTTTTATTGACATGGGGGCATCTCATGTTATAATAACCTCGTTTGCATTTGCGGGCGGAAAAGTTATTTACGAAAACCTTGAAAAGCTTGCTCTTGCCGTAGGAAAAGAAAGAATCGTGCTTGATCTTTCCTGTAGAAAAAAGGACGGAAAGTTCCTGGTGGTCACCGACAGATGGCAAAAATTTACGGATGAAGAAGTGTCGGTAAAACTTTTAGAAAAACTGTCTTCGTACTGCGACGAGTTTCTTGTCCATGCGGTAGATGTGGAGGGCAGGCAAAGCGGTATAGAGACCGAAGTTGTAAATATCCTTGCAGGCTCACCAATCCCTGTAACTTACGCCGGCGGAGTATCGTCTTTAAACGATATACACCTTATAAACGAAGCAGGAAAAGGAAAAGTTGACGTTACGGTAGGTAGCGCACTTGATATATTCGGAGGTAAGCTGTCTTATGGAGAGCTATGCGATCTTTGCAGAAATTTATGATGAACTGATGGATAACATTCCCTATAAAGAATGGGTCTCGTACCTTACAGGCCTTTTAAAAGAAAGAGGTGTAACTAAAGGCCTTGTTTGCGAGCTTGGCTGCGGAACCGGAACAGCGACAGAGCTTCTTTTAAAAAGCGGCTACGATATGATAGGAATAGATAATTCGGAGGAAATGCTGGCCGTTGCAAGAGACAAGCAATACGACCGCATGGTAAGTGAGGAATCCGGAGATCAGATTCTTTACCTTCATCAGGACATGCGTGAGTTTGAACTGTACGGTACCGTTGATGCTTTTGTCAGCATTTGCGACAGTATGAATTATATGCTTAGATATGACGACCTTGTAAAGGTGTTTAAGTGTGTAAACAACTACCTTGAAAAAGACGGGCTTTTCGTGTTTGACCTAAAGACAAAGCATTATTTTAAAGATGTACTGGGCGATGGCACTATAGCAGAGAACCGCGAAGACTGCAGTTTTATCTGGGAAAATGCCTACGATGAAAATTCCTGTATAAACCAGTATTACCTTACAATGTACATCGAAGAAGAAGACGAAAAATACGGCAGATACGAAGAAATACACCAGCAGAAGGCCTACGATCTTGAAGAGATCCAAAAAGCCATAGAAGAGGCAGGCATGGTCTTTGAGTGTGCCTACGATGCGTTTACAAAAGAACTGGCAAATAAAGATTCTGAAAGGATCTATATAGTTGCAAGGGAAGGTTTTCAGGAAAACAAAAAATATATTTAAGGTGATAGATATGAAAGATTATATTATTAGAGCCACAGCGGCAGGCGGTCAGATAAGAGCCTTTGCCGCAACGACAAAGAACCTTGTGGAAGAGGCTAGAGTTGCCCACGGCACAAGTCCTACAGCTACAGCAGCCCTTGGCCGTCTTCTTACGGGCGGCGCTATGATGGGAACCATGATGAAGGGTGACAAAGATGTTCTTACCCTCCAGATAAAAGGAGACGGTCCTATCGGTGGCATCACAGTTACGGCAGATTCAAGAGGCTTTGTAAAAGGATATGTTAACGAGCCTATGGTTATCCTTCCTGCAAGTCCTGCAGGTAAGCTTGATGTGGGCAAAGCAGTCGGCGCGGGTATGATAACCGTTATAAAAGATCTTGGCCTTAAAGAGCCGTATGTTGGAAGCTGTGAGCTTGTTAGCGGCGAGATCGCCGAAGATCTTACGTATTATTTTGCAGAGAGCGAGCAGGTACCTTCAAGCGTAGCTCTTGGCGTCCTTATGAATAACGACAACACTGTACGTCAGGCTGGAGGTTTTATTTTACAGCTCCTTCCGGGTGCAGAGGAAGAGGTAATAGAAAAGCTTGAAAAGAAGATAAGCGAGTTTACTTCAATAACTGCTTGTCTTAATAAAGGTATGACACCTGAAGACATCCTTAATGAGCTTCTTGACGGTCTTGACCTTGTTATAAATGATAAACTTCCTACGGAGTTTTATTGTAACTGCGACAAAAAGAGAGTAGAAAAGGCGCTTATATCTGTAGGAAAGAAAGAGCTTCAGTCAATGATAGATGACGGAGAGCCTATTGAGGTCAACTGCCATTTTTGCGGAAAGCACTATAACTTTAACATAGACGAACTTAAGGTTTTACTTAAAAATGCCGAAAGATAAAGTATAAAACACTATTCTTAAGATTTTCTTAAGCCGCTTGACTGCAATTTTGTATATGATAAAATATACTTAGATGCAAGCAAACGGTATTGACGGTTTCTTTTTTGATAAGGAGGTGGCCTATGGAGATCAGAGGACTTGATGTTGGCGCTCTTATTGACAGCACTAACCTTAATCTTCAGACAGAAGTGGGAGCAGCTGTCCTTGCAAAGAATCTCGACATCATTGACGAACAGGGACAGGCCATGATCAAGATGATGGAGACTTCTGTCAATCCGAATCTCGGAGCTAATTTCGACATAAGAGTGTAACAATCAAACATTAAGCCAAGTATCAGGTGATATACTCACCTGATACTTTTGTGCATTAACTTAAAAGGGGAAGAGGAGTGATCAATTAATGAAAAAAAGACTTACTTCATTTGTACTTATTCTTGCTATGGTGCTTTCTGTGATGCCGGGATTTAAGGCAAAGGCAGCTACGGTAGCCTATCTTTACAACAGCAAGAAGCCCAACACCATATTAAATGACACCAAAAACTCTTATATTTATGTGGGCGGAGCAAAGCTTGATCTTGATTACAACATCGGAGGTTTAAAGACAGGAGTTACAGGTAAATGGTCTTCAAACCATCCTGAAAGGATCACTGTCAATAAAAACGGTGTCTGCAAGGCAGTAGGCAACGGAGCAGCTTACATCACATTTAAATATACAGACCCTCTTACCAAAAAGAGCGCAAAGCTTCGCGTTCGCCTTAAAGCCCTTACAAGAGCATCGGGTATCGCGCTTGTTCCTGCGGAAGGAACAAACGTAAATGCAGGTGAGCTTAAGATGAAACCGGGTGAGGTTGCTTCTTTTGGAACAAAGCTTACAACCAATCCAAAAGCTCTTGCTGTTAACTCACAGGTTACCACCACTTACGGAACATATTTTGAACTTTTCCAGGACGAGGCGTGCACCCTTCCTGCAGGCAGCAACGTGGTTACAATTATGGGAAGCGGCATCGTTAATGCTGTGGCACCGGGTACTGTATACCTTCGCGCCGTAGGAAAGAACAGCAAGAACGCAAAAACATATAACGTATACAGCAGCGTGGTAAAGATTACTGTAGCTGAGGATATATCTGTAGTACAGACTGACGGATCAAAGCTTAAGGTTACATCCCCTTCAAGTGACATCCTTTCCATTACCTTAAAGAATGACAAGGGAGTTGTGGTAACCCAGCTTGGCGGAAGCCCTGTACTTGCAGTAGATAAGCGTTCTGCCATAGTTACTATCGGCGGAACTTTAAGCGGAGATTATACCGTAGTTATCACAACTGTTGCTGAAACTGTTTCAAGAACAGTCAAGTGTGAGCCTTCAAGACTTGAAAAGATAGAGCTTACCTCACTTAAAGCAGGCATTACAGGTGAAGTTAAAAACGGTTATTCTATAGCAACAATTAATTTTAAACTCTTAGACCAGTTTGGAAACAATGTTACAAACGATGCAAGATTCCCTATTGCACAGTTTATGGCTCTTTGGACTCCTGCAAACGGAGACGGAACAGAAAAGGCTGTTATCACCGGACCCGGTACCGTAGAGCTTCAGCTTAAGAGCTCAACTATTCTTTCAAAAGGAAAGCTTCTTATAATCCAGACATACGGACAGGCAACAAAGATAGAGGCAGACATTTCAATAGGTCTTCCTGCAGCAATCGATTCTGTAGAAGTTATGGGTATCTATAAATGCGGAATTGGTACTACCTCAATGGTTAATTATACAAAAGTGCTTGATGAAAGTACATGCAGTATTTTTGCGGGAACTACCGTTGCAGACAGCAAAAAGCTTAACAATATGCCGGGGGCTTATTACCTGCTCCTTAGAGTTAAGGATACCGACGGCAATCCTGTTAATTCAAAGGGTGTTACAAATCAGCGTATTATCGTAAGTATGAACGGAACGGCAGGTCTTGAGCTTGACGGAAGCGAGTCTATCGACGGTATCACAATCGACGGCGAGACATTCCTTACATATCCTGTTAAGGCTATTGCATCAGTAAGAAGCGGAAGCTTTGGCCTTTCTGCTCTTGCAGTTGGAGGTAAGGTAGCATACAAGACCATAACTAAACAGATCCCAGGTTCTCTTACTGTTCAAAAGTTTGGAATTACAGGCGGAAAGGTCTGCTATGCAGGTCAGGCAGAGTACCTTGATTACGAGCTTATAGACAGTACCGGAAGCCGTATAACCGATTTTGAGGCAGTTGTAAAACTTACCATTCAAAGAGATGCTGCCAACGAGGTTTATATTTCCATACCTAATACAGTAATAAGTTCTACCGTTGCTCAAAACGGAGTAGGAACTTCAACAAATTCATTTTTCTTCTGGGAGAAAGATATGGAAACAGGTAAAGCTAAACTTAAGTATTTCCCTGTAGCTATGGGAACAGATACTATAGTTACGCTGCCTGGCAATGCTACAGCTACTACCACTACAACAAATGTTATCGTTATGGTAGCTCAGTAAAATAAAGAAAATTAAGAGGCATCCAAATGGATGCCTCGTTTTTTAACAAAAAATGATTATTTTTTCAGAAATGTGTAGCAAAAGGGTACAGCTATATGTTAAAATGTAAAATAGAAGCTGAAATTTTACAACTTTATGAAATAGTGTATCGGAGGTAGCAACTTTATGGATGAAAGACAGGAAAGAATTGACGCCAATAAGCTTGGCATAGTTTGTTTTACTGTTATTACAGTAATTTTGTTTTTGGCATATGTACTTCAGCTGGTAAAGGGTGAGAAGGAATTTGGTATTTTTATGGCTCTTGCCATTACAGACCTTGTTCCTATGATCGCCTGCTGGGCTATCTATAAGAGCAAACCGGATGCAGAAGTTATCCGCCACATTATGGCCATAGGCTACGGAATCTTCTATGCGCTTTCCTGTTTTGTAAACAAGGAAACCATCCTGGTATTTGTTTATTCCATTCCTATGATCATTGTTATCACGGTATTTAATGATTTAAAGTTCTCGGTAAGGATCTCTATCCTTGCTACCATCATAACTCTTGCACATGGCGTTTGGTTTGCGGCTATCCACAATTTTGAATCAATCGCTGTAGCAAACCTTGAGATCGAAGTTGCACTTGCGGTTATGGTAGCTATATTCATTTCGCTTTGCAACAAATATACCTTCAAAGTCAATCAAAACAAAATGGATATGATACATGAATCTTCAAAGAAGACGGGACAGATGCTTGACGAGATCATGCAGGTGTCAAACGACATCGTTGAAGAGGTTTCCGAAGTATCCGAAAAGATGGAAAGACTTGCAGCATCAAGCGTAGATACATTAAATTCCATGAACGAGGTACAGGTTGGAACAACAGATTCAGCTAACTCAGTTCAGAATCAGATGATAAAGACTGAAGAGATCCAGACACAGATCGATAAGGTAACAGGAGTTTCAAGCGATATCGGCGCAAGCGTTGACGGAGCACTTGAAGCCATCAATGAAGGCCGTGCCAATATCAATAAGCTTATCGAACAGTCAAAGATCTCCGAGAATGCAGGAAATGAAGTTATCAAAGAGGCTGAAGGTCTTAAGTCATCCACAGACCAGATGGAGACCATCGTTTCACTTATCCAGAGCGTTGCTTCGCAAACCAGTCTTCTTGCACTTAATGCTTCCATCGAGGCAGCAAGAGCGGGCGAAGCCGGAAAGGGCTTTGCGGTAGTTGCAAGCGAGATCAGTAACCTTGCAAATCAGACACAGTCAGCTACAGGAAATATCAGCGAGCTTATCGCAGGTATCTCCGGTGAGATAGAAAGATTCGTTACAGCTATCAATTCTCTTGTAGAAAGCAACAAGATCCAGAACGAATCGGCAAACGTTACATCAGGAAGCTTTGAGAAGATCGTTGAAAATGCCGGAACCATCAGAGCAAAGTCAGAAGACCTTTCAGATATTGTAGGAAGACTTGCTTCCGCTAACCGTGAGATCGTAGAGAGCATCCAGACAATCTCTGCTATCACAGAAGAGGTTTCCGCACACTCAACAACAACCTTTGAAGCTTCACAGCAGAACAAAGATATCGTTGAGTCTGTACAGGCTATTGTTCACAAGATGGATGATAACGCTGGCAAATTAAAGGCCATTAAGGCAAACTAAATCTCTCCTGCATAATTTTATATGTAATATTTTATAGATGGACCCAAAAATTTTCTATGTAAAGTTTTTGGGTCCTTTTTTATAATAGCTTTGTGCAAAACAAAGAGCGAATGCTCAGATTACAATTTTTTTAGGAGGAATAAGTAATGAAAAAACTTGTTGCACTTATGACAGTACTTGCACTGTCTGTTTCACTCGTAGCATGTGGCGCTGCAAAAGAAGATCAGCCTGCTGCTAACAATAATTCAGAAGCTCCTGCAAAGACAGAGAGCAAGAGCGAGAATGCTAAGAAGCCTCTCGTTTGGTTCAACCGTCAGCCATCTAACTCATCTACAGGTGAGCTTGATATGACAGCCCTTACATTCAACGATGATACATATTATGTTGGATTCGATGCAAATCAGGGTGCTGAACTTCAGGGTACCATGGTTGTTGATTACCTTAATGCTCATGCAGACGGAATCGATCGTAACGGTGACGGAATCATCGGTTATGTTCTTGCTATCGGTGATGTAGGACACAACGACTCAGTTGCTCGTACACGTGGTGTTCGTAAAGCACTTGGTACAGGTATCGAGGTTGATGGTGCTATCGATGCAACTCCTGCAGGAACAAACACAGACGGTTCTGCTTCAGTTGTTAAGGATGCAGAGATCACTCTTGGCGGAAAGACTTACACAGTACGTGAGCTTGCTTCTCAGGAGATGAAGAACTCAGCAGGTGCTACTTGGGACGCTGCTACAGCAGGTAACGCTATCGGAACATGGACAGCTACATTCGGTGATCAGATCGATATCGTAGTTTCAAACAACGATGGTATGGGTATGTCAATGTTCAATGCATGGGCAAAAGACGCTAAGGTTCCTACATTCGGATACGATGCAAACAGCGACGCTGTTGCAGCTATCGCAGAAGGCTACGGCGGAACAATCTCACAGCATGCAGACGTTCAGGCTTACCTTACACTTCGTGTTCTTCGTAACGCTCTTGACGGTGTAGATATCGATACAGGTATCGGTACTGCAGATGCTGCAGGCAACCAGCTTACAGAAGGTGAAGATTTCGTTTACAATGCAGATCAGAGATCTTATTATGCATTAAACATCGCAGTAACAGCTGACAACTATACAAACTTCCTTGATTCAACAATGGTTTACTCAAAGGTTTCAAACAAGGTTGACAGCGCTACAAAGAAGGTATGGCTCAATATCTACAACTCATCCGATAACTTCCTCGGATCAACATATCAGCCACTTCTTCAGAACTACGATGATCTTCTTAATCTTGATGTAGAGTACATCGCAGGTGATGGCCAGACAGAGTCTAACATTACAAACCGTCTTGCTAACCCTGGTGAGTATGATGCATTCGCAATCAACATGGTTAAGACAGATAACGCAGCTTCATACATGAACATTCTTAATCAGTAATTTTTTGGTTTAGTAGTATTTTTTGCAGAGGGGTTCCGGAAAGTCCCGGTCCCCTCTGTTAATGTGTTAAATAGGAGGCTTAAAAAATGCCAGCAGGACAAGATAAATACATCTTATCAATTCAGGGCATGAGTAAGTCATTTGGCCGAAACAGAGTTCTTGATAAGATAAATCTTAATCTCAAGCCGGGAACAATTATGGGCCTTATGGGTGAAAACGGTGCCGGTAAGTCTACTATGATGAAGTGCCTTTTCGGTACATATCAGAAAGACGAAGGAACCATTATTCTTGATGGAAAAGAAGTAAACTTCTCAGGGCCAAAGGATGCTCTTGAAAACGGAGTAGCCATGGTTCATCAGGAACTTAATCAGTGTCTTGAAAGAAGCGTTACAGACAATCTTTTCCTTGGAAGATATCCGAAGGGGACAGCGGGTATCATTGATGAGGGAAGAATGAGAAAGGAAGCATCTGATCTTTTCCGTAAGCTTGGAATTACGGTTAACCTTGATCAGCCGATGAAATACATGTCGGTATCAAAGAGACAGATGTGTGAGATTGCAAAGGCAATTTCTTATAATTCGAAAATAATCGTTCTCGATGAGCCTACATCATCACTTACAGCTCCTGAAGTAGCAAAACTGTTTAAAATGATGAGACAGCTTAAGGCTCAGGGAATATCGCTTATATATATTTCACATAAAATGGACGAGATCTTCGATATATGCGATGAAGTATCAGTACTTCGTGACGGTAACCTTGTTATGACAAAAGAATGCAAGGATACCGACATGAACGAACTTATCTCAGCGATGGTTGGTAGATCTCTTGATAACAGATTCCCGCCTGTAGACAACACTCCGGGTGAGACCATACTTACAGTTGAACATCTTTCTACAAAGTATGAGCCACATCTTCAGGATATTTCATTTGATGTCAAAAAGGGTGAGATCTTCGGTCTTTACGGACTCGTTGGTGCAGGAAGAACAGAACTTCTTGAGACTATATTCGGTGTTCGTACAAGAGCGGCAGGAAGAATTTATTACAACGGCAAGCTTATGAACTTTAGCTCATCAAGAGAAGCTATGGATCACGGATTTGCCATGATCACCGAGGAGCGTAAGGCTAACGGCCTTTTCCTTAAGGGCGATCTTGTTTTTAATACAACAATAGCAAACCTTAATCAGTACAAGACAGGACCATTCCTTTCAGATGATAAGATGACAAGAGCTACCTCCCACGAGATAGAAGTCATGCATACAAAGTGTATGGGACCTGAAGATATGATAAGCAGTCTTTCAGGTGGTAACCAGCAGAAGGTTATTATCGGAAAGTGGCTTGAGAGAGCACCAAAGATCTTTATGATGGATGATCCTACAAGAGGTATCGACGTAGGCGCCAAGTACGAGATCTATGAGCTTATCATCAAGATGGCAAAAGAGGGAACCACAGTTATCGTTGTTTCTTCAGAGATGCCTGAGATACTTGGTATCACAAACAGAATCGGAGTTATGAGTAACGGAAGACTTGCAGGAATCGTCAATACAAAAGAGACCGACCAGGAAGAGCTGCTTAGACTTTCCGCAAAATATTTATAGGATAGGAGATTAGGAAAGATGGATAAATCGGTTATTCTTTCTGCTGAAAAAGAGGCAGAGCTTTTAAGACCAATCGACGAATACATTGGTGAGATCCAGAGCAGCATCGATGAACTTAGAAAAGACGGCTCTGAGAAGATCCAGACTTTACTTTCACACATTTCTCTCGTAAAGGAAGACAAGAACTACAACAAAGAAGAGAGAGAGAACATTATCGCAGCAGACAAGGCTGAGCTTGCAAAGGCTAAAGAGGTTGAGGCTGCAAACAAAGCAAAAGTAAA
>JAEEOQ010000116.1 GCA_016284355.1 Lachnospiraceae bacterium | reverse complement strand
GAGCCACAGTTTCAAGGTTAACATCCTCTGCAAGAGGTTTGTTCTTGGTGTGTACCTCAAGGATCTCTTTTCTGCCTCGTACATCAGGTCTTCCTACAGATATCTTTCTGTCAAAACGGCCCGGTCTTAAGATAGCAGGGTCAAGGATATCTATTCTGTTGGTAGCTGCCATAACGATGATGCCTTCATTTATACCAAAGCCGTCCATCTCAACAAGGAGCTGGTTTAATGTCTGCTCTCTTTCGTCATGTCCGCCGCCCATACCTGCACCACGGCGTCTTGCCACAGCGTCGATCTCGTCTATAAATACGATACAAGGCGCATTTTTCTTTGCATCTTCAAAAAGGTCTCTTACTCTTGAAGCACCTACACCGACAAACATCTCTACAAAGTCTGAACCTGAGATGGAAAAGAACGGAACTCCCGCCTCTCCCGCTACAGCCTTTGCAAGAAGCGTCTTACCTGTACCCGGGGCACCTGTAAGTATAACGCCCTTAGGTATACGAGCGCCGACCTCTGTGTATTTCTTAGGATTCTTAAGGAAATCAACTATCTCTTCAAGATCCTCTTTCTCTTCTTTAAGGCCTGCGACATTGGCAAATGTGACCTTGTGGTCTTTGCCGTATGTAACCTTGGCTTTGCTCTTACCAAAGTTCATCATCTTGTTGCCGCCGCCACCGCCGCCCACAGCGGCCTGGCTGGTAAAGAAAAACAAAAGTATTACGATCACGATCGCACCGAATATATAAGGGAGCGCAGTCTCAAGCCAGGAAGGTCTTGATACATCGTATTCGTAGAAATTGGTAAAACTGTTTTCCTTTAAAAATTCAACTACTTCATTTACATCTGATACATAAAAAGATCTGGTATTATCTGAGTCTGTTCCCTTAACTGCAACCTGTACCATACCGGTAGGAATCTCACGGTTCTGATAGATCTCAACCTGGGAAATGTTGCCGTCTTTTATGTCGTTTATAAAGTTAACATAGTTGTATGAGTCATGCTTGCTCTTATACAAACCATCGGATAACACCATAGCTATTATGATCACAGCAAGGAGAATGGTGTAAAATCCGAGTCCCCGCATCTTCTTGTTCAATGTCATATCCTCCTTTAGTTCTCAACGACGCCGATAAAAGGAAGATTGCGGTATCTCTGGTCATAGTCCATACCAAATCCCACAACAAATTCGTCAGGGATCTCAAAGCCTGTGTAATCAACAGGAACTTCAACCACTCTTCTGCTTGGCTTGTCAAGAAGGGCAAGAAGCTTAAGAGAAGCAGGCTTTCTGCTGCTGAGCATATCAAGAAGATTTCTTAATGTTCTGCCTGAGTCAATGATATCTTCGATAATGATAACATTCTTTCCTTCAATACTATCATCAAGGTCTTTAATAATACGTACTCTTCCGGTACTCTCTGTACCGCCTTCGTAACTTGATACAGACATAAAGTCTAATGTTACGGGAACAGTGATCCTTTTTGCAAGTTCTGTTGTTACAAAAACACTGCCCTTTAAGATACAGATAAGAACCACATTATCTGCACCGGCATAATCTTTGTTGATCTGCTCTGCGATCTCTCCGATCCTTTTTGTAATGTCCTCTTCAGGGATCATAACTCTGATTTTATCTGCCATAATCAGCCTCCGTTTGTAATTATATCTACCATTAATATTTTCTTCGTACCTTTTTCGATACGATAGTCAGCACTGTCTCTTTGTCCGTAAACATACAGGATATCAGAACCGCTTGCCACAAGGAGAGTTTTGTTTCTTTCCTCTGCGGGAAGCTTTATGTCGGTAAAATAACTCTTAAGCTTTTTGCCGCCACCGCCCACAAAAAGCGAGATCCTGTCGCCATCTTTTATGGTCCTTACGGATATAGCGTTTGTTATTTTATCACAATCAAACCATTTTATACAACCACTTTCGGGAATTTTTATAATTGCCCCGTTATTTATAATAATTTCTTTATTTTTTACCTCTTTCACAGGCTCAGTCAGATCTTTTACGTCAAATTTTACTGTAACGTTAAGTTCCGGAACATAAACTACAGAAGGAATCTTTGCTTCGTATTCAAATCCGGCAAAATCATCATCTGAGTCTATACCTATCCTTACGCCCTCATAAACTCTTTTTGCCACAAGCCCGTAAGGAAGGTTGAGCTTTCTTCCCACCTGATTGCAAAAAAGCTCACAGACGGCTCTTATGTGCTCTCCCGTAAAGTCTTTGACTCTTCCCGATGCCTCTTTAAATGCAAGAAGCAAAACCTCAGGGCGAAGTGCCTCGTGGCAATTATCATAGTCTTCCTTTTTCCATGTAAGGCCTTTTTTGTCTTTTATCAGCCTTTTAAATTCTGTGCCGCTTTGAAGGTCTATGTATCTTTTGATATCATAAAGACTTCTTCCCGCCGCCGCAATGTGCTCTGCTGCTCTTTCGTTTATCCCTTTAAGCTCAGGTAAAACCAGGTTTCTTATCTTATTTCTTGTATATTCATCCGTAAGGTTCGTGGAGTCTGTAACGTAGTCCTGTCCACACTCCCTAAGGTATTCTTCTATTTCTTTTCTGCTTACTTCAATAAGAGGCCTTATTATATTGCCATTTACTGCTGCTATGCCTGTAAGTCCCGCAAGGCCTGTTCCCCTGCAAAGATTATGTATAAAGGTCTCGGCGCAGTCTTCCATGTTGTGGGCAACCGCAATATATTTGATGTTTCTTTCCTTTGCGCACTTTTCAAACTCCGCGTAGCGCACAGTTCGTCCCATTTCTTCTTCTGAAAGGCCATTTTCTTTTGCAAGCGCCGGAATGTCTTTTTTTACAAGCACAAATTCCACGCCAAGCTTTTTACAAAGTTCTTCCGTAAACTTTGCGTCTCTGTCAGCCTCTTTGCCCCTTATACCGTGGTGAAGGTGCAGCGCGGTAAGAGAGGCTCCTTGCAAAACTTCCTTTAGAACGCAAAGAAGGCACACTGAATCTGCGCCTCCCGAAACACCGACCAGGATCTTAACATCCCCATCGGCAACATTATTCTCTTTTAAAACTTTTAAGACCTTATCTGTGATCATTCTTCCTCTTCCGGTTTGAGTATTACCTCGTTGTCATAAACCAGTCCGAATTTCTCTCTGGCAATGTCTTCTATAAATTTCTTGGTCTTTGTATAAATAGAAAGCTCGGAAAGATCCTTTGCTCTCTCTTCTTCGTCTTCATATTCACGGGTTGCGGCCTCGTATTTGGCAAATACTTTGTCCTGCTCTTTTTCAAGAAGGATCCTCTTATAAGAAAGACCACCGCAAAGAACGAGCACTACTCCAAGTACCAGAAGGTATCCTGTTATATGCCTGCGTTTTCCGTTTTTCCCTGCCATACATATCACTCCTCTTTATCCGGTTATATGTATCTGTACATCTCTTTGGCTTCTTCTTTACGTACTGTTTCCGCTACGTCAAGAACTTCTACCTTGACTGTCTTGTCACCAAAGCCGATCTCAATGATGTCTCCCTCTTTAACATTTGCCGAAGCCTTTGCCGGTTTGTCGTTTATCATAACTCTTCCGGCATCGCAGGCGGTATTGGCAACCGTTCTGCGCTTAATAAGTCTTGATACTTTAAGATATTTATCTAATCTCATGTTTACACCCTGTCCGTATACGTTGAAAAAGGGTATCACATGGTATAGGCCTTGTGATACCCGATTACTAATTCAAACTAAATAATTAGTTGATAGCATCCTTTAAAGCCTTACCAGCTTTAAACTTAGGTGCCTTTGAAGCAGGAATCTTGATCTCTTTCTTAGTCTGTGGATTTCTACCTGTTCTAGCAGCTCTCTTTACTACATCGAATGTACCGAAGCCAACTAACTGGATCTTCTCGCCCTTCTTAAGTTCTGCTGTTACAACGTCTACGAAAGCCTTTAAAGCCTTCTCAGAATCCTTCTTTGAAAGTTCTGTTTTCTCTGCAATAGCTGCAACTAATTCTGCTTTGTTCATGGATAAACTCCTCCTATATAATATAGTTTAATGGTAGCTGTTTAGCGCATTTTTCAGCGCTTTTGCTTACAAGTTTATTTATAACCTTTATGCAGCGGTTTGTCAAGAAAAAAACCTCATTTTTTTTAAAAAAATGCCCATTTTTCGGCATTTGTAAATATTTATGGACAAAAATCACAATATCATGTATATTATTTACGTATGTTCTTTGACAATTTAATAAAAAATGCATTTCTCATCCAGCGCCATGTGCACCTAAATACCTGTTTAGGTGATAACGAGGAGGATGGTTATCGAAAATTCGGCGGACGCCATCCCGTGATCTTCTATCGCGTACCTGAGGGCAAATATGCGGGCAACCGCAAAACAAATTCATCAGGATAGAATCAGTTAAGTTAATTACAGTTTTTATATAGAAAAGGTGAGAAATAATATGTGTGGAATTATAGGATATACAGGAAAACACAGCGTAAAAGAAGTTCTTCTTAATGCTCTTACGCTTCTTGAGTACAGAGGATATGACTCTGCAGGTATCGCGGTATCCGGCGGCAACGGTTATCGAAAGCTTATTAAGTGTGCAGGCCGCGTAAGCGATCTTGAGAAGCTCTGCGAGAGCGAAAACATCGACAGCACCTGTGGTATCGGCCATACCAGATGGGCCACCCACGGCGGCGTATGTGATCGTAACGCCCACCCTCACAGACAGGGTAAGGTTACTCTCGTACATAACGGCATTATCGAAAATTATAAGGAACTTGCCGAAGAGTTTAATATTTCGGATTCTCTTATCTCAGAGACAGACTCAGAGGTGGTTGCAGGTATGATTAACCACTTTTATTCCGAATCAGGCGACCCTATGTCTTCAATAGTCAAAACTGTTAAAAAGATCCGCGGTACTTTCGCTCTTGTTATAATGTTTGACGACATACCTGAGGTCATCTACTCTATCCGTAATGTAAGCCCTATAGTAGCTACAATCACAGACGAAGGAGCTATGCTTGCTTCAGATCTTACGGCTCTTTGTGCCTTTACAAACAGGTACTTTGTTGTTCCGGAGTATCATATACTTACCCTTCACAAGAAGGATATTAAGCTTTATGACCTTGCCGGCAATGAGGTGGAGCCGGACTTCCAGACTATGGACTGGGAAAAGAACAGTGCCGATAAGGGCGGCTACCCATTCTACATGGAAAAAGAGATAATGGAGCAGCCTGATGCCATTTCAAATACCATTATGCCGCGTATTAAAGACGGACTTCCTGATTTTTCGGAAGAGGGCGTTCCTGACGATCTTTTTGAAGAGAGCAAGCGTATCTGCGTAGTAGCCTGCGGTACCGCAATGCATGCGGGCCTTGTACTTCAGGCATGGGTTAAGAGTAAGCTTCATATGCACATCGACGTAGAGACAGCTTCCGAGTTTATGTACTCCGACCCTGTTATCAATAATCATACTCTTGTTATCGCGATCTCCCAGTCAGGCGAGACCATTGATACCCTTGAGGCTTTAAAATACGCCAAAAAGCAGGGTGCAAAGAGCCTTGCCATAATCAACGTCAAGGGTTCTTCCATAGCAAGAGAAAGCGACTATGTGCTTTACACAAATGCAGGTCCTGAGATAGCGGTAGCTAGTACAAAGGCTTATACTACCCAGCTTTCCCTGCTTTATCTTATTGTTTGCCGTATGGCTCTTGCCAGAGGCATTCTTACAAAGGATGAAGTTATGGCCGATACAGCTGCACTTATGTCAGTTCCTGAGAGTATAAAAGACGTGCTCTCAAGAAGAAACGACATCCACGTTATTGCAGGAAACGTTCTTGAGGCAAAGGATCTTTTTATGATCGGACGTGGTCTTGACCACTCCATCCTCCTTGAGGGTTCACTTAAGCTCAAGGAAGTATCTTATATTCACTCTGAAGCCTATGCTTCGGGCGAATTAAAGCATGGTCCTATCGCTCTTATTACAGACGATACTCCTGTTGTAGCAGTTGTTACACAAAAGAAGCTTTACGAAAAAGAGGTTTCAAACATCCGCGAGGTTAAGAGCCGAGGCGCAAGAATCGTCCTTTTTGTTAAGGATGAGCTTTCAGAGAATCTTGAGAAAGAGTTCCACGTTTGGAGACTTCCAAACCTTAAAGACGAACTTATGGTATTCCCTGCCTCAGTTGCACTTCAGCTTTTTGCTTATTACGTTTCTTCAGATAAAGGCTTTGACGTAGATAAGCCAAGAAACCTTGCAAAGGTTGTTACAGTAGAATAAAAGAACATACACACTAAAAGATGAGAAATGCATGATCTGTTAGATTTTTGAAACTGTTTTGGCAGAAGACACGCGCTCCTTTACGGCAAGCTCGTATTGTTCTTCTGCCAATTCTTTTTTTATGGCATCTTTAAGCTCATCAAAGCTCTTTTTGATCTCCGGGTTTACCTCAGTCTTTTTTTCGTAGATCTCTCTCAGCTTTTCTTCCGTGATCTCGAGTTTTTCTTTATATCTTCTTACGGATTCTATCCTAAGATTGCTGTATTCATAGTCAAAATAGTTTCCAAAGTCATATTGCTGCAGCCCAAATACTACTTTACCCTCGATGATACGTTTTTTTCGTTCCTCATTTTCTTTTTGCAATCTTTCATTTATGCCCTTAAAAGAAAAATCTTTATCTATGCCAAGTTCCTTTGCGATGCTGTAGGCTGCCGCGATACTTTTGTATTCTTCTTCCGAGATCTTATCAAGATATTCTTTTGGATTTTCCCCGTTATAATCCCTTTCCCAAAAATCTTCATCAAAAGAAACGCCGTATTTTTCCTCAAAATAAGCGTATGTTTTAGCCATATTTCTTTCTTTTATAAATTCGTACATTTCCTTATCTTCCGTAGTGCCTTTTTCCGCAGGTACTGCCTTTTTTGTGGCAGCACATTTACGTGCCGCCACGGCAGTTGCAATAATCATTACTAAAATGAGGAAAATGCTTATAAATCTATTTGAAAATCTCGAATTCATAAATTGAAAATCCCCATTCGCTGTCATACTTTTGTTCACAGAATACTCTTACAAATCTGGCGCTTACAGGGTCAAATGTGATCTCGCTTACGCCGCCTTCGCCATTTTCTACTGTGGCAACTTTTGTAAATTCATTTCCGTCATTGCTTACTTCTATGCTGTATTTAAGTGCATATGCTGCTTCCCAGGTAATGACAGCCTTTGAGAATGTTTCTTCCTTTCCAAGATCCACACAAAGCCACTCGGTATCATTTACCCCCTCAAGGCTTCCCCACCTTGTGTCAGGATCTGCATCAAAAGCATTTGCAGGGCTCAAAATGTCGCTTTCACTTGTGGATGCGCTTGCCGTTTTCTTAAATGAGAGACTTCCGTTAGGACTTTCTTCAGGTTCTACAGGAACATATTCGATCGCACCTATATCAATAGTCCCTTCAGTAAGCGGCGTTCCAAAATAATCATATCCACCGTTATTTTTGATATCAAGGCCTGCATCTATGCAAGGAGAATTATCAGCAAGGCAGTAGCCTGTAACGCTCATTCTTCCGATGCCTGCTGTTCCCGGTGCCACAAAGAGGGGGTCTTCTACGATCTTGTGCGGATCATCAGGCTCATTTGCGGGGTGATTTCCGAAGTACACATTATTGTCAAATTCGTTATTTTTAGAATTTACAAGGTCAAATCCGCCGCTTCCAAGATTATAGAAAATATTGTTGTAAGCGTGCAGACCGCTGTGGATACCTTCAAGGTTGTTTGCTCCCACAACATCTGTATGCATCTCTTCCCCAAGATATACGGTGTTGTTGTAAAAATATGTATTTGTGGAAGGGCCTGTAAGAGTAAGTACTCTTCCGCCGTCGTTCTGGCTTATGTTGTACCTTATTACGGAATTATCCGAAGGACAGCTTGCGTCAGCACAAAGCATTACGCTTCCGCCGTCGTTGTCATGACTGTAGTTATACTGGTAAATACAGTTCCTGTTTCCACCGTCGATATCCCAAGGCATACCGTCATCGTAATCAAAGGAATATTTGCATCCGTACCCTTCGTTAAACTGAAATACGGTATCCTTGCAGTACCAGGGCCAGATTCCGGCTGAAACCTGGATACTTACGTTATCTGTGGTATTTACCACGTTATATTCAATAAGTCCGCCGTCTGTGCAGTTTATTATGGCTCCGTCGCCGCCCGGATAATTAATGGAATTGTTTCTCATAACAAAGCCGGTGTTAACATAGCTTACTCCGTCGCCGCAGCCGTCACCAAAGTATATACCTGTTCTGTCGCAGTAATTTACAAGGTTGTTTTCCACAAGGACATCGTTAAAAAATCCTTCGCTTCCCCAGGTTCCCATATAAACGATCCCGCCTGTTGGCTTTCCTGTTGAAAAATCGTTGTTTCCGCGTACATTATGTACGTAGCAGTTCTTAACATATACGTGCTCAACAGGACCTTTTGCGTTAATGTAGATACCGCGTCTTGTTCCTTCTTCCGCCGCATCGTTTATTACCTCAAGGTTATTTATCTCCCAGAAGCTCTGGCCTGATAAAAATACTGCGTTTTCTGCTCCCTTTCCGTCAAATACAGGGCGGCTTCCGTTTCCGTACTTATCTATAACTATAGGCGCTTCCTTGGTTCCTTCTCCTCTTGGGTGAAGTGTACCTGCATAGTATGTGCCTGCTTTAAATAAAAGTCTGTCACCCGGATTAAAAGTGGTATGGTTTACCTTGCTTATGGTTCTCCATGGTGAATCCTTTGAAGTTCCGCTGTTTTTATCGCTGCCTTTAAAGGCGTCGATATAGTAAATTGTTCCTCCTGCGCTTTCTTCCACGTTAATTTCACCCTCTTTTTCCTCTTTGCTCTCAGGTACAGCTATTTCAGGCGATTCCTTTGGCTCAGCTTTTGGGGCTGCCTCCTCAGGCACAGTCACACTGCCGGTTTCACCCTTTATAGGTTCTGCTTTATCTTTCTCTGCCTTTTTTCCGCATCCTGCAAGAAGGCTAAAAGCCAAAAGCAGACATATGATCTTCATGATAGTTTTCTTTCCCATAACATTTTTCTCCTGTCTGATCTTTATTATTTAAAAAACTGTGGTAAAAACTCTTTATGTGCCTCAAGAAGTTCATTAAGTACAGGGATGGCCTCTGACTGACTGCCCACAAGCGGATTTATCATCATTGCCGTAAGAGCATCATTGTAATTTCCTGTAACTGCTGCCTTTGCACCCGCCACCTCAAAGGATTTGATCTGACTTACAAGTCCTCTGACATTTTCAGGAAGGTCGCCGCAGGCAAGAGGCATTGGCCCGTTCTTTGTGATGACGCAGCTTATCTCAACCGCCTCGTCATGTCCAAGAAAATCTATGGCGCCGTGGTTGTAGGTGTCTACCACCTGAATATCCCTTGTGTCGTTGTAAATGGAGCAGATAAGGTTGCAGGCCGCATCTGAGTAATATGCGCCGCCTCTTTGCTCAAGCTGCTTTGGCTTGACATCAAGGTTTTCATCCTTATAAAGTTCAAAAAGTTCCTCTTCAAGCCTCTTTACGGTCTCTGCTCTTGTGCCGTGCTCAGCGTACTTTTTTAGCTCATCTTCAAGATTTTCCTTTGCCATATAAAAATACCTGTGATACGGGCAAGGCACAGCGCCAAGTGTCTTTACAAAATCACTGCTCCACTCAAGTGCCTTTATGTTGTTCATACTCATGGTCCCCCAGTTTTCAAGGACCTTATCAAGTACATCTTTGCCCTCTGTGTATACGTGGTTTGCGTATACCATGTGGTTGAGGCCTGCAAATGTTACGAAAACGTCTTTTTCATCCTTCTTTAATATGTCCTGTATCTCCCTTTGCATACCGATAGGCACGTTGCAAAGTCCTATTACCTTCTTATGTACTCCGTATCTGTATACAGCCTCTGTTACCATGCCCACAGGATTGGTAAAGTTAATGAGCCATGCGTCAGGGCAAAGTTCCTGTATGTCTTTGCATATATCAAGTATGACAGGAATCGTCCTGAGTCCCTTAAAAAGGCCCCCGGCACCGTTTGTTTCCTGACCTAAAAGGCCGTGGCTAAGAGGTATTCTCTCGTCTTTTATACGAGCCTCAAGCTGGCCTATTCTCATCTGAGTTGTTACAAAGTCGGCTCCGGGCAGTGCCTCGCGCCTGTCTAAGGTTGTATAAAGCTTTATAGGCACTCCTGCCTTTGCTATCATCCTTCTTGCAAGAGCTGATGTTATCTCAAGTTTTTCCTTTCCGGCTTCAATGTCTGTAAGCCA
>JAEEOQ010000115.1 GCA_016284355.1 Lachnospiraceae bacterium | reverse complement strand
TTGAGTACGAGTACGTACCTGATATGGCAGACGAGATCGTTGCTTTTGCAAAGAAATTCGTAGGTAACAGATACGTATACGGCGGAACCAGTCTTACAAACGGCTGCGATTGCTCAGGCTTTGTACAGCAGGTATATAAAAACTTTGGTATCACCATCGCAAGAGATTCAAGAAGCCAGTGCAGAACAAGCGGCTACGAAGTTTCTATAAACGATGTTGTACCGGGAGACCTTATCTTCTACACCAACAACTCAGGCGTAGTCAGCCACGTTGCTATGTACATAGGCAATGGAAAGATCGTTCACGCGGCAGATCCTCGAAGCGGAATCTGTATAGGCAATATGAGATATCGTTCTCCATATAAAGCTAAAAGAATACTTAATTAATATGATATTTGGTCACAGGCACCCTGATGAAGGGTGCCTTTTGTATTGTGGATAAATCTTTTTAGACTTCGGCGCGTTAACGGTGTGAAGTGACAGAATTTTTAAAATATTGTATTAGCAACTTTTTTAATATCTTTATCACGTACAATGGAATTTTTGTGCAACTTGCACAAAAAGGTAGGATCAAATTGTACATAATACACTAAAACACCCCTGTTAGACTGAAATAGAATTGTAACAATCCCGTAATGATTCGACACTTGTAAGTTATTGAAAAATCGTTATCCACAAAGTTATCCACATTATCCACTAAAAATATATGGCTTTTTGAGTTTGTCAACAGCGAAAATTCGTTTCGTTGTTAGTGCTAAATTTATTGTTTTTCATTCCACCTTAAATTTTTTGCTTGACAGGATAATTGTCACACAATAACGAACTGATTACAAAAAATGATTGATAATATTGCTTCTTTTCCCTTGTAAGTGACCCATGCCTATGATATAATATTAGCAAATAAAAGAACAAGGAGTGGTGCATTATGAAGTACATCATCAGCGGCAAAGGGATCGACGTTACAGAAGGACTTAAAAGTGCCATCTACGAAAAGATAGGCAAACTGGAAAGATACTTCACTCCAAGTACAGAAGTACACGTTACACTCAGCGTACAGAAGGAAAGACAGAAGATCGAGGTTACCATCCCTATGAAGGGAAACATTGTCAGAGCAGAGCAGGTCAGTGAAGATATGTACGCTTCGATAGATATGGTAGAAGATATCATCGAGAGACAGCTTCGCAGATATAAGAACAAGATCATCGACAAGAAACAGGCCGGAGCATTCTTCTCAAATGAATTTATGGATGACGAACCTGAAAATGATGACGAGATCCAGATCACAAGACTTAAAAAGTTTGCAATGAAGCCTATGGATCCTGAAGAAGCATGTGTACAGATGGAGCTTCTTGGACATAACTTCTACGTATTCCGTAATGCGGAGACAGACGATGTAAACGTTGTTTACAAGAGAAAAGGCAATACTTACGGTTTGATAGAGCCCGAGTTTTAGCGATTAAGCGCGAATGCAGATAATAATGAAGAGAACCGAGAATTTATTCTCGGTTCTCTTTGTTATTGTATGTGTGAGCCAAACGTAAAGTTTCAGACAAGCGAAGCGGTCTGAAACCTTTATGTTTGTTCGCGCTTAGTGTGATGTCCGGAAACTGTAAACTTTCTATGAACACCCTTGCTATCTTGACGTTTAGATGCTAAAATAGGAAGGCGGTCATTAGATTATCCGCAACCTTAAGCATATTATTGGAGGTTTTTTAAAGACATGAATCTTATAGATAAAATGTTTGGCACACACAGTGAAAGGGAACTTAAAAGGATTGACCCTATTATATGTGCTATCGAAGCTCTTGAGGAGGATTACAAGAAGCTTACCGACGAGCAGCTTCGTGCCAAAACAGACGAGTTTAAGAAAAGGTTTGAAGCAGGCGAGACCTTAGACGATCTTCTTGTCGAGGCCTTTGCTACCGTTAGAGAAGCAGCAAGACGAGTGCTTGGTCTTCGTGCCCACAGAGTACAGCTTATCGGTGGCGTTATACTCCACCAGGGCCGTATCGCCGAGATGAAGACAGGTGAAGGTAAAACCCTTGTTGCCGTATTCCCTTCTTACCTTAATGCCATCGAAGGTAAGGGAGTTCATGTCGTTACAGTCAATGACTACCTTGCAAGGACCCAGTCCGAAGAGATGGGAAGAGTACACAACTTCCTCGGTCTTACTGTCGGCTGTATCCTCAACAGCATGGAAAAAGACGAAAGACGTGAGCAGTATGCCTGCGACGTTACTTACGTTACAAACAACGAACTTGGTTTTGATTATCTTCGTGATAACATGGTTATATACAAAGAGCAGCTCTGTCAGAGAGACCTCCACTTTGCTATCGTGGATGAGGTCGACTCCATCCTTATCGATGAGGCCAGAACCCCTCTTATCATTTCAGGTCAGAGCGGCAAGTCCACAAAACTTTACGAGGCCTGTGATATCCTTGCCCGTCAGCTTAAACGCGGCGAGGCAAGCGGCGAGCTCAACAAGATGGATGCCATTATGGGCGTTGAGATCGAAGAGACAGGCGACTTTATTGTAAATGAGAAAGACAAGAACGTTACCCTTACAGCACAGGGTGTTGAAAAGGTAGAAAAGTTCTTTAAGATAGACAACCTTGCCGATGCAGAGAACATCGAGATCCAGCACAACATTATCCTTGCTCTCCGTGCCCATAACCTTATGTTCAGAGACAAAGATTACGTTGTAAAAGATGATGAGGTTCTTATTGTCGATGAATTTACCGGACGTATTATGCCGGGCCGTCGTTATTCTGACGGTCTTCATCAGGCAATCGAGGCAAAGGAGCATGTTAAGGTTAAGCGTGAGAGCAAAACTCTTGCTACCATCACCTTCCAGAACTTCTTTAACAAATACGAAAAGAAGTGCGGTATGACAGGTACCGCTCTTACAGAAGAGCGCGAGTTCCGCGATATCTACGGAATGGACGTTATAGAGATTCCTACAGACCTTCCTGTAGCCCGTATCGACTTACAGGATGCTGTATATAAGACAAGAAGAGAAAAGCTTAACGCTATAGTAGAGGCTATCTGCGAAGCACATAAAAAAGGACAGCCGGTTCTTGTCGGTACTGTTTCAATTGAGGCTTCCGAAGAGCTTTCAGATCTTCTTAAGAAAAAGAATGTACCTCATAAAGTCCTCAATGCAAAGTTCCACGAACTTGAGGCTGAGATCATAGCAGATGCGGGCCAGTACGGTGCAGTAACCATCGCTACCAACATGGCAGGCCGTGGTACCGATATCAAGCTTGGCGAGGGCGTTAAAGAACTTGGAGGTCTTAAAGTTATAGGTACAGAGCGTCACGAGGCAAGACGTATCGATAATCAGCTTCGTGGTCGTTCCGGTCGTCAGGGAGATCCGGGTGAGTCTAAATTCTACCTTTCCCTTGAAGATGACCTTTTAAGACTCTTTGGTTCAGAGAGACTTATAAAGATGTTCAGTTCCTTAGGTCTTCCTGAGGGCGAGCAGATCGAACATAAAATGCTTACCAAAGCCATTGAAAATGCCCAGAAGAAGATCGAGGGCAACAACTATGGTATCCGTAAGAATCTTCTTGAATACGACAGAGTAAACAACGAGCAGAGAGAGATCATCTACGCCGAGCGTCGCCGTGTTCTTGAGGGCGAGAGCATGCGTGATGTTATCTACAAGATGATAACAGATACTCTTGAGGGCTATATCGATACCTGCATCAGAGACGATCAGAGTGCGGAAGACTGGGATCTTGAAGAATTAAATCAGCTTCTCCTTCCTACCTTCCCTATAGAGCCTGTTACCTTAAATGAGGCAGAGCGCAAGCACATGAAGAAAGCCGAGCTTGTACAAAACCTTAAAGAAAAAGTGGTTAAGCTCTACGAAGAGAAAGAAGCAGAGTTCCCTGCAGAAGAACAGATCCGTGAGGTTGAACGTGTTATCCTTCTTAAAGTCATCGACCGTAAATGGATGGATCACATCGATGATATGGATCAGCTCCGTCAGGGTATCGGTCTTCAGGCTTATGGCCAGAGAGACCCTGTAGTAGAGTACAAGTTCCAGGGCTTTGATATGTTCAACGAGATGATAAATGCCATTGCTGAAGAAACAGTCCGTATGCTTCTTCATATCAGAGTTGAGCAGAAGGTTGAGCGTGAAGAGGTGGCTAAGGTTACCGGAACCAACAAAGACGATTCTGCCGGCGGCCGTACCATCAGAAGAGCAGACAAGAAGATCATGCCTAACGATCCTTGTCCTTGCGGCAGCGGTCTTAAGTACAAGTTCTGCCACGGCAAGAACGCTTAATATATACTTAGAATATCGATTATTTTATATAAAAAGGAAGTGAATAACGTGGTTGAGCTTGACAACATGAAGGCCTCCCTTAATGAATACAGACAGCCGCTTAAAGAAGTGGGGGATTCACTTTGACCTGGCTTCAAAGAAGCTTAGAGTTGAAGAAATAGAAAAGATAATGGAGGCTCCAAACTTCTGGGACGATGCCGCAAAGGCTCAGGAACAGATGAAAGAGCTGAAAGACCTTAAAGATGCCATAGACGGCTATGAATCTCTTTGCAAAAAGTATGAAGATGCTTTTGTGCTGATAGAGATGGCCTATGAAGAAAACGATCCTTCTCTTATCCCTGAGATTCAGGAAGAGGTGGACGGATTTATAAATACCTTTGAAGAGATGAGGGTATCAACTCTTCTTAAAGGTCCTTATGACAAATGCAACGCTATCCTTACGCTTCATGCAGGTGCCGGCGGTACAGAAAGCTGCGACTGGGCAAGTATGCTTTATCGTATGTACCAGCGCTGGGCCGAGAAAAAAGGCTATACTACCGAAGTGCTTGATTATCTTGACGGTGATGAAGCCGGTATCAAATCTGTTACTATCCAGATTTCGGGCCTTAATGCGTACGGTTATCTTAAGAGTGAGCACGGTGTGCACAGACTTGTGCGTATCTCTCCTTTTAATGCAGCGGGCAAACGCCAGACATCTTTCGTATCCTGCGATGTTATGCCTGATATCGAAGAAGATGTAGACGTAGAGATAAATGATGAAGATCTTCGTATAGATACCTACAGATCAAGCGGTGCAGGCGGACAGCACATCAATAAGACATCATCAGCGGTCCGTATTACCCATATCCCTACAGGTATCGTGGTGCAGTGTCAGAATGAGCGTAGCCAGTTCCAGAATAAAGACAAGGCTATGCAGATGTTAAAGGCTAAGCTCCTTTTGCTCAAACAGGCTGAGAACGAGGCAAAGGAAGCCGGTATCCGCGGCGAGCAGATGGAAAACGGTTTTGGAAGCCAGATCCGTTCTTATGTGCTTCAGCCTTATACAATGGTAAAAGATCACAGAACAAATAAAGAGATCGGTAATGCCGATTCTGTTCTTGATGGAAATATAGATCCGTTTATAAATGAATATTTAAAGTGGAAAAGCGTAAACGGACAGCAGTAGTTTTTATGCGTGTGGAGGTATACTAAATGAAACAGGTATTGTTTACCGTCGGCGGAGAAGAATTTGGAACCGACATTTTTAATGTGGAAGGCATTGAGAGAGATAAAAGAATAATCAGGATCCCTACAGCTCCTGCTTATATCGCAGGTCTTATCGACCTTAGAGGCGAAGCTATCCCTGTATTTGACCTTCGTGTCAGATTTGGTTTTCCAAAGACACAGGAAGGCCTTCTTATTATCAGTAAGATGCGCGGCATGAAAGTTGCCATCGCTGTAGATGAGGTAAAAGAGATCGTTGAAGCTGAAGAGGGCGAGGTTATCGCAGCTCCAAACCTTGTACGTACCGGAGAAACAGAGTATGTAAGCAAGGTTACCAACGTCAAAGGTCATATGTTCATTTCTCTTGATTTTGACGGAATGCTTTCAGATGATGAAGTTAAAGCAGTTGTTGATATGGTAAAGAATCAGAATGAATAAAAAACTTTTTTTACTTGGTCTTGCGGGGGCTCTGGTAGTTGCCCTTGCTGCCTGTAAGGAAAAAACTAAAGAAGAAAACATAAAGGTTACTGTTCCTAAGGAAACGGCTGTAGTAAACGAAAAGACAGAAGCAAAGGAAGAACCTGCGGAGCCTGAAGTTGAAGGCTTTTCTGTAAAAGATGAAAAGGAGGAACCTCTTCCTGAAGTCGAAGAAGAGCCTGAA
>JAEEOQ010000114.1 GCA_016284355.1 Lachnospiraceae bacterium | reverse complement strand
CCTTATGATAACGAGTTGGTAGCCGTTACCATAGTCACTAAAAAATCTGTAGACGGCGACGGTCTTTCTACCACCTGCTTTGCACTTGGTACAGAAAAAGGCCTTGAGCTTATCAATTCACTGCCTGACACTTACGCCGTATTTATTGACAAAGACGGCAATCTTACTTACTCGGACGGATTTGAAGATCTCCTTATAAAAGACTGATCCTCATTATCCGAACTTTTTCCAGAACTCATCAAGCCTCTTTCCGATAGTAGCTTTTGTAACTTTCTCGTACGGAAACCACTCCCTCGGAAAGAGGTTTTTGTATTCATCTTTTTCAAATCTTTCATCTAAAAGAACGATGACTCCCGTATCTTCCGTGGTCCTTATGACTCTTCCCGCAGACTGTAAAACCTTGTTCATGCCGTTGTAAAGGTAGGCATAATCAAAACCTCTGCCGTTTTTCTCGTCAAAATAATCTTTATATAGTTCCTGCTCTCTGCAAACCTGAGGCAGTCCGGTTCCAACTACCACGGCTCCGATAAGGCGCTCTCCCGTAAGGTCGATTCCTTCCGCAAAGATCCCGCCCATAACGCAAAAACCGATCACTGTCTTCTCGCCGCCTTCTGCAAAGGCAGAAAGAAACTCTTCTCTCTCTTCTTCATCCATGCCGCTTCCCTGTACCTTTAAAGTCACATCTTCAGGAAGCACCTTTTTTATGGCTTCCTGTACATCCGTCATAAATTTATATGACGGGAAGAATACCATATAATTACCTTTTTTTGCTGCTGCCACCTCATTTATGTATGCGGCAATCTTTTCATATTCACTTATGTTTCTTCTTGTGTATTTTGTGGTAACGTCAAGCCCCACAAGTACAAGTCGCTTTGCAGGGTCAAAGGGGCTTGGCGCATAGACAGCATAGTCATCTGCGCTTCCACCAAGCTGTTCTTTATAATAATTAACAGGAAGAAGTGTTGCGGAAAAGAACACCGCGCTTCTGCCTTTATCAAGGTATTTGCGAAGGTTGTAGGAAGGGTCCATGCAGGCAAGGTGAAAAACAAAATCCCCGTTGTCTCTAAAGTCAGCATATATCATGTATTTATCGCTTAAAAGCTCATACATGTTAATAAAATGATATACGTTAAAATAAAGGTCTAATGCCAGGTCGCGACCTTCAAAGTTTTTATATTCATCAAGCAGATCGTCAAAGGCTGAAGTAAGCGACATAAGCTTTTTATTAAGGTCTTCCGCATCAGGGAGTATAAGCATCCCCTCAGTCTCTCTTTTAAGTTCCAGAAGCTCTTTATTTACGGCTTCAAGGCGGGCCGCAAGCCTCTTTCCCTCATATCCGAATTCTTTTTTGTTTATCAGCCTTCTGACCTCGAGAAAATCTTCTTTTACAAGCACCGCGCTGTACATTTCTCTCGCTCTTGCAGGAAGATTGTGGGCCTCATCTATAAGGAAGATGTAGTCATCTCCAACTCCGTCAAAAAAGCGCTTTAAATGCGCCTCAGGGTCAAAGGCGTAGTTATAGTCACATATGACGATATCTGACCAAAGGGAGATATCAAGGCTCATCTCAAAAGGGCAGACATTGTGCTTTTCTGCGTATTTTGCGATAACCGGTCTTGTTATGCATTCTTCGTTTAGCAATATATCAAATACAGCCTCATTTATACGGTCATAATGGCCCTTAGCTCTCTCACAGGCAGAAGGATTACACTCGGCTCTGTCAAATATACAGATCTTATCTTTTGCGGTAATGGTGGTGCTTATAAGCCTTGCATTCTTTTCCTTGAAAATGCTGCAGGTCTGTTCCGCCACAGTTCTTGCGATAGTCTTGGCGGTAAGATAAAAGATCTTGCCTGATAACCCTTCTCCCATGGCTCTTACAGCCGGGTAAAGGGTGGATACAGTCTTTCCGACACCTGTTGGAGCCTCGATAAAGATTTTCTTTTTACGCATTATGGTGCGATAAACCCCTTTTACAAGATCATTTTGGCCCACTCTGTAAGGAAAAGGGAAATCAAGCATCTTAAGACATGCGTTACGCTCATCTCTATGCAGACCTTCAAAAGCCACCCACTTGGCATATTCGTCTATAATGCCGGTAAACCAGTCTTCAAGTTCGTCAAAAGACCATTCGCTGTTAAAATACTTTATCTCTTCTGTCTCGATATTTACGTAGGTCATGCGGATATAGGCCCTGTCTGTGGCGGGAAGATCCTCCTGCCCCGAGTTTACCTTAAGAAGATACATATAGGCATAGCTTTTTGCCTGGGCAAGGTGCACTTTTACGGGCTCCTTGACTCTCTCAAGGTTTACGTACATGCTCTTTATCTCGTCTATAAGGATCTTCCCGTCGTTTATGCAAAGACCGTCCATACGGCCTTCCACTTCTATCTCAGTTTCAAATGCAAGGTTGCTGTCTTTTATGCCAAGTTTTTGAGCCGGCACAAACGACTTAAAGGTGCCGGATACCGGCACCTCTGCTTTGTAATATACAGGTTGACTGTTTTGTATTTTTCTGTGGATCCTTGCGCCTTCCTGCATGGCATCAGGGTCGCCTCCGCGGCCTGAGCCCGCGTCGATATCACCCTCACGCAGTATGAACTCTACAAGGTTTCTAACCGAAAGTTTCGCCCTATACATAAACCCCTCTTTATTTACGGTAATATCTTCTTTATCCTGACTATGATCATCTCTGAAATGATTCCTATAACCGCACCTGTGATGGCGCCTGCTATTGAAAGTATAGCAAAATAATAGGAAATGCGGATATTATTTACCACAATGATGGCTACAACAAGCTGCCCAACATTATGCATAATGCCGCCCACAAGGCTGACACCGAAGGCTCCGAAAAGGTCAAGCTTTTTTAATAATGCCATAACCGTAAGGGAAAGGAGTCCTCCTGCAATGCCGTAAGCTATGGCAGACGGATTAAACGCAAAGCCCATAAGAAGTACTCTTACAAGTGAGATAAACAAAGCGTCGCGAAGACCGAAGGTGTATAAAGTAACTACCACCACAAGGTTTGCAAGGCCAAGCTTGACCCCCGGGATACCTATCATCTCGAAAGGTATAAGTGTTTCAATATAACTGAAAATACAGGCAAGGGCGATCATCACCCCGTACCTGGCAACATTTTTCTTTGCCATGATTCCTCCAAACTGATAAAAATGATCTTCAATATAATACCATACATTGTCAAATAAATAAATGGACTTGAAAAAAAGGGCAAAAGGTGATACATTCTATAGGAAATAATCGGCTGTTAAGTTTCAAAGGGAGGCAAAATATGGCAAAGAAGTATAAAGAGAACTACTATGAAAGCGAAGAGATCGAAGATACTATCGTTGTTCCGGTTACTTTAGATGACGGAAAAGAGATAGAATGTGAAGTACTTACCATTTTCCCTGCCGGAAGCAAGCAGTACGCAGCTCTTCTTCCGCTTGACGAAAACTATACCGACATTTTCCTTTACAGATTTATTCCAAAAGGTGAGGAAGAATTTGAACTTGCCGGCATCGAATCCGATGAAGAATACGAGATCGTTGCAGATGTCTTTGACATGATCCTTGACGATGAAGAATTCGACGCACTTATGGGCGACGACGAAGAAGAATAGTTTTTTCTTACATAACAAAATTACGACTAATGATATTACATGAAAGGTATTTAATGATATGAGCAGAGTCAGAACAAGATTTGCACCAAGTCCGACAGGCCGTATGCATGTCGGCAACCTTCGTACCGCATTGTACGAGTATCTTATCGCTAAACATGAGGGCGGCGATTTTATCCTTCGAATCGAGGATACAGACCAGGAGCGTTTCGTAGAGGGCGCTATTGATATTATTTACAGAACACTTGAAAAAACAGGCCTTGTACATGATGAGGGTCCTGATAAAGATAAGGGCTTTGGTCCTTACGTTCAGTCTGAGCGTACAGCTTCAGGTATCTACCTTGAGTACGCTAAGCAGCTTATTGAAAAAGGCGAGGCTTACTACTGCTTCTGTGACAAAGAGCGTCTTGAGAGCTTAAAGCAGACTATA
>JAEEOQ010000113.1 GCA_016284355.1 Lachnospiraceae bacterium | reverse complement strand
GCAGGTCCTGCTTCATACGGTATGACAGATACTCTTGGCCGTATGCACTCAGACGCTCAGTTCGCAGGTTCATCTTCAGTTCCTGCTCACGTTGAGATGATGGGTCTTATCGGTGCAGGTAACAACCCAATGGTTGGTATGACTGTATCTGTAGCAGTTTCCGTAGAAGAGGCTGCTAAGGCAGGTAAGTTCTAATTATTTGATATTTCGAAAGGCTTCGGTTGATCCGAAGCCTTTTTTATTTTTGGGGGCGCCTTATTTTTTGCGCCTCCTCTTCCTTTTATCGCAGTCAAAAAATACTTATTTTCTAAAACCATCCCGTCGCTTTTCTTTAAATGTGCATGCTGCGCTCAAAACTCGCCGTCGGGGGTGCTTCGTGGATTTTGCTTCACTTTATACTATGTGTTTCTAAAAGTGGTCACATCTCGCTTACGCGAGCTGATACGGAATAAAAAAGTTATCCTCCAAGCAAGCTTGAGATAACTTTTCTTATTCCTTTCCGGTGCTAACGCACCTTATGACCACTTTTATTATCTAAATACCAAATAATTATAATGAATCCACTCGTACAACCCCCTCCGGCTCAAACAATTCGCTCGCACGCACGGGAAAAGCTCCCCGGGATGTTTAAGAAAATGGCATTTTCTGCCAATCGCTCTAAAAGTAAGAGAAGGCGCCGTTTCGGCGCCCTCTGCTGCAATAAGTCTTAGTAAGCTTAATAAGTGTAGTAATCGAAATAAGATAGAATAGCTAAATTGATTAAGGTAGTTAAATTGGTAAAATTAGTTAAATGAACTAAGCAGAATAAAAAAACACTTCACAACAATATTGATTTTGCTTTATGCAGGATACGAGCGAGCGCCTGACTTGTAAAGCCTGCTTCGCACCGCATATGCGGCAAGGGCTTGACAAGTCAGTCACTCGCTCATTAATGGCAGTTAAGCAAAATCAAGGTGGCTTAGAGCTAATCATAATATTAGCTCACGGCTATCCATAATAGTGGTTTACGAGAATCGTAGTATTCTCACTAAGCTGCCACGTGCAGCTAAGAGATGCGCCTATATAGCGCCTCCTCTTCCTTTGATCGTGATTGGCGAAAAATGCCATTTTCTTAAACGTCCCGGGAGCTTTTTCGGTGCGTGCGAGCGATTTGTTTGAGCTGGAGGGGCGGGAGTTTAGTATATAAAGGTTGAGATTTAAAGTAAGTGGTCATAAGGTGCATTAGCACCGTAATATAAATAAATAGGACACCTCAAGCTTGCTTGTAAGGTGTCCTGATTATTTATATGGCCTCTCGCATCTGCGAGAGGTGACCACGTATGTTTGCTTAAAAGATAAAAACAATTATTTCATAGACCAAAGCCCGGACGGCGAGTTTTGAGCGCAGCATGCACATTAATGAAAAGCGACGGGATGTTTTTTAGAAAATGAGTATTTTTTGACTGCGATAAAAGGAAGAGGAGGCGCATAAATAAGGCGCCCCCATAAAAGGCATTAAAAAAGCTCTGCGTGATCTATCACACAGAGCTTTTTTGGTAACCTTTTTATTTTTCGTTAGGGAAAAGCACATTCTTGTATTTTCTGACTGTTACATAAAGAATAGCACCAAATACACCGACTGAGATAAGCTCACCGAGTCCGACTGTACCCATCATAAATGGGATGCTGTCTTCCATCTTATAAGCATAAGCTAAAACGAACGGGATAATAAGTGCATTTGAAATAATAGGTGGCAGGAATGAAAAGACCGGATGTCCTTTGATAAGTGCCTTTCTAAGTAATCTTGTACCGATCGCACCGATAAGTGTGGCGATACTTCCAAAGATAACGTCCCAGATAACACCGCCTGCGATAATGTTACTGATGATACAGCCTACAAAAAGGCCCGGAACAGCGGCTGATGTGAAGATAGGGAGTATACACATCATCTCGGAAAATCTTACCTGGATAACTCCGTTTGCAATACCCATAAGGGATGCAAGATAGGTAAGGACTACGTAAATAGCTGCAATAATAGCAGCTTGCGCCACGTATGTGGCAGAATGTTTTGCTTTCATATTAAATTCCTCCTTAGTTTTGTTTAACGAGTGGATGGTTACGAACACTCGGCGCGAAATAGCGCGAAGGACATAATAGCATGAACCGGATCCTTATGTCAAGTAAAATTATTTTTGACAGTTTTTTCGCATATTTGAATAATAAAGTGAAATATTCATTCTTTTACAAACAAAAGCAGAATAATCATCATAAATTGCAAAATATAATAGACAATATTCGCAATAGTGTGATATAATATTATTTGACGCAAAAAGGAGGACAAATCATGGCGGTTTTAGTAAAAACGAATGACAATTGTATAGGTTGCAACAGATGCATCAGTACCTGTCCGGCTCCGGGCGCCAATATAGCCCAGGAAGTGGATGGTAAAAACCGTATCGTTGTTGATAACGAAAAGTGTATTGCCTGCGGTTCGTGCGTAGAAGCCTGCGTACATGGGGCAAGAGAGTATGAAGACGATACGGAAAGGTTCATAGAGGACCTTAAAAAAGGAACAAAGATATCGCTCCTTTTAGCACCTGCCTTTAAGGCTGATTACATTAACGAGTACGAAAGAATCCTTGGAGAACTCAAAACTCTTGGTGTAAACAGAGTTATCAGTATTTCTTTTGGGGCTGATATTACCACATGGGCTTACATTAATTACATTACAAAGAACAATTACAAAGGAAGCCTCTCGCAGCCCTGTCCTGCTGTAGTGGGGTACATTGAAAAATATGCACCTGATGTGCTTCCAAAACTTATTCCGGTTCACTCCCCGATGATGTGCGGAGCGATCTATGTAAAGAAATATATGAAAGTAACCGATAAACTTGCTTTTATCAGTCCTTGTATAGCAAAGAAAAATGAGATAGACGACCCGAATACCGGCGGTTATATTTCATACAATGTTACTTTCGATCACCTTGTTAAATATTTAAAGGCGCATCCTGTAAGCGGTGCAAAGCCTTTTACCGATGAGATAGAATATGGCCTTGGCTCCATTTATCCGATGCCGGGCGGACTTAAAAATAATGTTGAGTGGCTTCTTGGCGATGATGTCTGCATTCGTCAGATGGAGGGCGTACGTCATATGTATGCTTACATTGACCGCAACAAGGAGATGATAAAAAAGGGAAATAACCCATATCTTTTTATCGACTGCCTTAATTGCTCCGGCGGATGTATTTACGGAACAGGTATCGAGCCGGAAAAGCGCGGCGATGAGTCGGTTTTCATTAATATTCAAAAGATTAAGGGTGTTAGCAAAAATGATGGCAAAAAGTCCGCATGGGGCAGAAATACTCCGGTTTCTGACAGAATGAACAGACTTAACAAGCAGTTTGCAGATCTTGATCTTAATGATTTTATCAGACACTACACCGACAAGAGTGCTTCCTGCAGGTATAATACTCCTACAGAAAGCCAGCGTCAGAAGATCTTTGCAGATATGTTAAAAGACACCAAAGACAAGCAGAACATCAACTGCAGAGGCTGTGGTTATAAAACATGCACTGCTATGGCAGACGCTATCTTTAACGGATTTAACCATAAGGAAAACTGCGTTTATTACGCTAAAGAGATTGCAATAAGAGATAAAGACAAGATCCAAAAACTTGCTGATGAAGTTGAGGCTGCAAATGCTCATGAGGCAGAAGAACGCAGCAGATTTGCGGATAAGGTTCATGAAAGCTTTGACAGGATCGGTGAATCCATGGATGCCATCGAGGCAACAAGCCGCACCAACGCCGATGAAAGTACAGAGATCAACAAAGCCATGAATGAAATTAATGATTTTGCGGGCAATCTTAAAGAAGCTATCGGCAGGATCGGTGATTACGTTTCAAGACTTGATGCCAACAATGAAGAGGTTATCTCTATTTCAAGTCAGACCAATCTTCTCGCACTTAATGCGTCTATAGAAGCTGCAAGAGCAGGTGAGGCGGGTAAGGGCTTCGCGGTAGTTGCAGACGAGATAAAGAATCTTGCTGAAAGTTCTAAGAATACAGCAGATGACAGTAACAACAATAACGCAACTATTAAGCACGAGGTAGAGGAGCTCTTAAAGAGCGTAGACCGAATGGTTGAGATCACCTCGGAGGTAAACAAGAAGACCCAGGAACTTGCAACATCCGCTGAAGAATCCACAAATACTGTAAATACAGTAATGCAGGTAACAGAGGAAGTAAAGAGCTCCCTTGAAGAATTGATAAAATAACGATCGGCCCTCGGGTGCAGGCAAGTTCTTGCGTCCCGGGGGCATTTTTATTGTCAAAGTGGGACACGTGTGCTATACTCTTTATATAGTATTTTTTAGAAAGGGATAAAAGTATATGATCGATCTTAAAGCAAAACCGTTTTATTTAAATGACGAAGACATCGCCTGGGTTAATGAGACCTTAGCCGGCATGTCTGTTAAAGACAAGCTTGGCCAGCTTTTTTTACTCAACAGCCTTACTACAGAAAATGCCGGTGAGGCAGTTGAAAGACTTGGAGCAGCAGGCATCAAGCCATGCGGATTTTTGCTCCGCGGTAATACATCAGACAAGATTAGAGAGAAAATACAGGGCCTTCAGGACTCTTATGATATTCCTCTTTTTATTGCAGGTGACCTTGACAGAGGTGCTTCAAACATGATCACAGACGGTACGCCTTGCGGCCATCAGATGGAGATCGGGGCTACGGGAGATCCTGAACTTGCTTACAAAACAGGTTTTATCTGCGCAAGTGAGTGCGCTGCAGTAGGAGCAAACTGGAACTTTGGACCTGTTTGCGATATTGATATCAATCCTCTTAACCCTATTACAAATGTCAGATCTTTTGGCTCTGACCCTGAGAAGGTTAAGGAATTTACCACAGCCATTGCAAGAGGTATGCGTGACGGCGGTCTTCTTACCTGTGCAAAGCACTGGCCGGGAGACGGCGTAGACGGAAGAGACCAGCATTTCCTTGCGTCTATAAACAGCCTTTCCGTAGAAGAGTGGGACAACACATACGGAAAAGTTTACAAGGCTATGATCGATGAAGGCGTTGAAAGTATCATGACAGCCCACATCCTTCTTCCTTCTTACGCAAGACTTTATAACCCTGATATTAAAGATGAAGACATGCTTCCGGGCTCATTAAATAAAGAAATCCACGAAAAATTACTTCGCGGAAAGCTTGGCTTTAACGGACTTCTTATTACAGATGCAACTACAATGGGCGGCTTTACGGAGGTGCTTCCAAGGAGCAAGGCTGTTCCTCTTTGCATAGCAAACGGTGCAGATATCTTCCTTTTCTGCAGAGATATGGCAGAAGATTTTGAGTTCATGTGTAAGGGTTATGAAGATGGCATCATCACTCCTGAAAGACTTGACGAGGCTGTTACAAGGATCCTTGCTCTTAAGGCAAAGGCAAAGCTGCACATAAAGAAGAAAAACGGTACCCTTGTGCCACCTGAGAGCGCACTTGAGGTATTTAAAGACAAGAAACGTTTTGAGATGGCAAGAGAGATAGCAGACAAGGGTATTACTCTTGTGAAAGATACCCAGAGCCTTCTTCCTCTTGACCCTGCAAAGCAGAAGAACATCTTTATGGTAACAATAGGCGATAAACCGGGTTATCATACTCCAAAGAGCGGTTTTGCAAAGCTTTTTAAAGAGAAGATGACTGAGCTTGGATTTAATATAACAGAGTATGACGGCGAAGATAAAGAGATCCACAGGCAGATCCAGAGCGGACGAATTTCGGAGTTCAAAGAGAAATATGATGTGCTTCTTTACTTCTGCAATGTGGAGACAAACGGTTCTGACAGCGCTGCAAGAATAACATGGCCGGGCATCAGGGCTACGGTGCCAAATATGATACATGATATCCCTACTATGATGGTTTCTATCGATAACCCGTATCACCTTATTGATGCTCCGCGTATTCCGACTTATATCAACGCATATACATCGGAAGAACCGGTAGTTGAGGTTCTTGCAGAAAAGATCGCAGGAAAGAGCGAATTTAAGGGCAAATCACCTGTAGATGCATTTGTTGGACTTTTTAATGCGAGCAAATAGTGTGTAGAAAGCATGGGACCAAAGCATGGGGCCCATTCGCAAAACGCTTCGCTTTTTGCTCATGAACCCCACGAAAAGCATCGTCTTGCATAAAGCAAGACGCAACTGCATAAATGCAGTTTTTCAGAAACAAAAGAACGTCAGACAGGATGCAAGCATCCTTCTGACGTTTTTTATTTCTGGTGCTTTTCAGTTGTGCTCGCCGATGAGCTTTTCCATCCATATCATGTCATACCATCTTCCAAACTTATACCCGCATTTGTGGAAAGTTCCAACCTTTGTGTAGCCAAGATGTGCATGAAACTCTTCGCTGTTTCTTGTAAGGTATTCATCTTCAACGATAGGGCTGCCGATGCAGGCATATAAGTTTAGCATGCCGCGTTTTTTAAGCTCTTCTTCAAGAGCGGTATAAAGCTTTTTGCCGTAGCCATTTTTCTTTGCGTCTTTATCAAGATATATTGTCATCTCACATGACCTGTCGTATGCGGCTCTTCCTTTAAATACTCCGGCATAAGCGTATCCGTATATAATTCCGTTATCTTCGATAACAAGATAAGGATATTTTTTAAGAGTATTTTCAATCCTTCCCTCAAACTCCGAAAGAGACGGTACTTCATACTCAAAAGTTATTGCCGTATCTGTAACATAGTAAGCATAAATTTCAAGAAGACGGGCAGCGTCTTCTTTGGTTGCACTTCTGATGTTCATTATTTTTTCCCCCTTATTATAATATGTTGCCTATTTTACCACTTTAAATAGGATTTGCAAATAGAATAAATGAGATAATACTTGCTGAATTCTGTGCAAATATTTTACAATAACACGAATAATGTAATAACTTTCTTTTTCGTTGAAAATATTCAGAAAATGTGTTAAAATCAAAATAGCAACCTTAAATTTTGCAAAAATTTATCGGAGGACCATAAATATGAGTAAAAACGGTACTAACAGAGAAACCACCGCTTTAAAGACCAAAGGTATGAACATCAAAACAAAGTTCATTCTTTCCATTCTGCCTATCATCGTTGTACTTTTGGTGATCCTTACCATTATTACCACATCCATAAGCAGAAGTATAATCACCGGAAGGGTCAACTCTGAGATGGGCGCGATTCTTGGGCAATATACCAATGAGATCGCAGGTGAACTTGATGAGATAAAGGCTGAGGCTGATACACTTTCTTATTTTGTGGCAAGTACCTGTGGCTCTGCTTCTGTCGATGAGTACAAGCAGGCACTTTCTACCATAGTTAAGAACAATCACATGGTCCTTGGTTCGGGGCTTTGGTTTGAACCCTATGTTTTTGATAAAAACAGTGAGTATTATGGACCTTACTGGTATAAAAATGTTGATGCAAACGGCGCCTGGGATAAGGGCGAACTTATAGAGTGCTGGGATTATTCAAATGCAGAATATGACTATTTTACCCAGGAGTATTATACAAATGCAAAGGCTCTTCCTGCAGCATCCATAACAGATCCTTATTATGATGAAACCTCGGGGCTTGTTATGGCAACATGTTCTGCGCCTATTAAAAATGCAGCGGGCGAGTATCTTGGCTGCGTAACTGTCGATGTAATGCTTACTTCCGTAAACGAAAAACTTGCATCTATACGTGTAGGAAACACCGGAACGGTTTGGCTTATTGACGGTGCAGGAAATTATGTATATCATCCTGCCTTTGAAAATGCAGCGGCAGACGGCCTTAATATCTCATCTTCTACAGAACTTGGAAAATACATGTCTGAGATACAGACGAAAGATACAGGCACCGGAGATTTTTCCTATGATGGTGCCAAGAGACTTCTTTACTGGGAGTCAGTACCCGATATGACCTGGAAAATGGGACTTACTATAGAAAATGGCGAGCTTTTTGCTCAGGTAAACTCGCTTATCATTATTTCAGCTGTTATGTGTATAGTGATCATCCTGCTTTGCGGAGCAGTTATTTTCCTGCAGGCAAACAGCATTTCAAAGGCAGTTTCCGTTATTGCGGCTGCACTTGAGAAACTTTCAAACGGTGAGTTTGCAAAGGTTAGAGAAAATAAGGAACGAACAGATGAGTTTGGTATTATGATCGATTCCACAAACTCGGTTGTAGATACACTTAGCACTACCGTCACATCCATTAAAAATCTGGCCTCGAGAGTTGCTGACTCTGCAAAGGAACTTGCAGGTACATCAGAGCAGATCTCACATACCGCAGATGATGTTTCTATAGCGGTTCAGGAGATAGCACAGGGTGCAACCCAGCAGGCTGACGAAGTTTCAGGCGCTTCCACCAGTGCAGGCGTAGTTGGAGATGCAGTTGGCGCTATTACAACAACAGTTGCCAACATAAGCACAGCGGCAGGAGAGATGTCAGAGGCTTCCAAGGCTTCTTCAGATTCTATCAATAACCTTGCAAAAGCCAGCGAAGTTACTTCATCCAAGATCGATGACATTACAGCTACCATCGATGCCACTAAAGAGGCTGTTAACAGGATTCACGAAAAAGTTGAGGGCATTACAGCTATTGCTTCCCAGACTAATCTGCTTTCACTTAATGCAAGTATTGAGGCTGCAAGAGCCGGCGAAGCAGGACGAGGATTTGCAGTCGTTGCCGAAGAGATCGGACATCTTGCCGAAGATTCTGCCAGTATGGCAAATGAGATCAGAGCTGAGATGGATACCCTTCTTAAACAGTCTGACGCGGCAGTTGGCGCTGTTCGAGAAGTTAAAGAAAGCAATATAAGCACTCAGAACGCACTTACAGAGACGCTTGATTCTATCGACAGTATGATAAGAGATATCGAAAAGACAGTTGAAGATATCGCTGTTATTGAAAAAGAAACAGACGATTGCGGAACAGCCAAGAATTCGGTTGTGGATACCCTTTCGGCTCTTTCGGCAATTTCCGAGGAAAATGCTGCAAGCTGTGAAGAGACAGGCGCTTCTATGCAGGAGCTTAATGCCACTGTTAATACTCTTGCTCAGTCGGCAAAAGAGTTACAGTTTATCGCTGAAAAACTCAACGAAGATATGCAGTTCTTTAAGATCTGATAAATAAAGGAGACAGCCCCTTTGAAGTGAAGTGCTTCAAAGGGGCTTTATTTATGCTGTTAAGATTAAACTTTTAATCTATATTAATTGGTTCCCGTAAGGGCTACGCCGTTTACGTAGAGAGTATATCCGTTTGAGATGATGTTTGCTGCATCACCGGTAAACTCTGTTACGTAGGTATCGGCTGTAAGTGCCCATGTGCTGCCATTATCTATATTAACGGAAACAGTTCCGACTGAAGTTGAAACTGTATCGCCTGCTGCATTTACGATATTTCCGGAAATGCATCCTGTAAAATTTGAATTAACAAGGTTTAAAGTAAGAGTAGAGTTGTCTCCTACAAGGATTGTTCCCTCAGTTTTCTGATCATTAAGGTTAAGTGTTGCAATGTTGCTTGCACCGCTCCATCCATCGTCGCAAACGGAAAGAAGTATGTCTTCACTGTCCTCATTTACAAGGTTAACTCCTGTAAGACTTATTACGGCATTGGTGTTTGTAACATGGAACATGTGACCGTTTTTGCTTGTAAGGGAGCCGCCCTTCATGGTAAATGATGAAGTGCCGCTGTCCGCATCCCCAGACATTGATTGGTAGATCATGATGGAGTCAAGGAAGGTGGCGTTGCCGTTTCTTTTTGTGTTGTTAGCTGTAATGTTGCAGTTTGTAAGGGTTACGGAGTTTTTGCCCTCTATTACCACGCCCTCTGATAGATTTGAGTTAAGGGTGGCATCAGTTACTTCGATTTCGGCTGTTGAGTAGATAGCAGGGGAACCAAGTCCGTTTGAGGTGTAAGTTCCGCCGTTTACCGACACATATCCGCCGCCTCTGTCTGTTCTTATTGGGGCAGAAGACTGACCGCTTGTGGTTACGGTAAGGTCGGTGGCGTAGGTCTTACCGCCACCTGTTGTCATTATTCCGCCTGAGCCGCTGCCTGTTGTAGTAATAGTTGTATCTTTGATAATGAGGGTTGTGCCGTCGCCTTCTGCTCCGTTCTGACCTCCGTTTCCGCCGTAACAGAATACTCCGTTGGCACCGTCGGCATCAGAAGTAATGGTGCCGCCCTCTATGGTTGCGGTGGTTCCGGCTTTAACAAGGACAGCTGCATTAAGCCCGTAAAAGTTGCAATTGTCGCCGCCGTCAGAGCTGCCGGTTTTGGTTGCTGTCATATTAGAAATGGTTACATTATCTGATGTTGATATCAAAAGTGCGCTCTCATCTGAAGTCTCGGAAGTGTAGGTTTCACCTGATCTGCTTTCTGATGAGGTGATGGTTGTAGCGCCTACGTAATCAATGTCTGAAGAACTGCTTCCTGGTGCTCCGCCTGGACCTCCATTACCGCCTTCACCTGGTTTACCATCCGGCGGGTTACCATCCGGAGGATTGCCTTCAGGTCTTTCGCCGGGAGCGCCTTCAGGTGGGTTTCCGTCAGGCTTTTCGCCTTGTCTTCCTTCTTCTGCATGCTCGTTAGTTGCCTCGTCATTTGCGGTTTCTTCGGTATTTGTGTTTTCTTCTGAAACAACCTGTGTGGTCGTCTCATTGTTATCTGATTGTTTGCTTCCGCATGCGCTTAAGGCTGTTCCTGTAAGTGAGAGGATCAAAAGCGCTGCAAGTAATTTTTTGTTTTTTATCTTCATATTGATTGATCTCCTTTCTGTGGGGGGATTGTGTTTGGGGTTGTTTGATTGTTATGAGCACATTATAAATAGACTTTGTGAAGAGAATGTATTTTAACTGTGAAAAGAGTGTGATAAAATACAAGGTAACGATAATTTAAAAAACGGAGGATCATAAAAAGATGAAAGCAACAATGTATGCACACGTGGGGGATCAGGGCGTGATCTGCGACAAGATCGTGCTCGATGAGGAAGTAAACAGCAAGAAAAAGCCAAAGATCGTGGCTATGGCAGGATTTCCTGTGCCGGAACCTGTGGAAAGAGCGGTAGCAAAGGTAAAGGTGGCAAAGGGAAAGACTGAGATAATCCCTGAATATTTTCCGCCTCTTTGCGAATATACCATTGCTATAGGAAACACAGAACTTACAGACAAAGATGTTGAGATGGTAGTAGAAGGCGAAGATGCATTTGAGGCAAAAAAGGCAGGAAAGATCTGTTACAGACTCTACAGTCCTGAGTCAAAACAGGCAAGACCCCTAATACTTTTCCTTCATGGCGGCGGAGAATGCGGAACAGATAATCACAGGCAGATGTACGGAACCATCGGAGCCATCCATCTTGCCAAGATGTATCCTGATATGTATGTTATGGCGCCGCAGGCACCTGTCGGCATGTTAAAGCCGGGGGCACCAATGCCAAATATGACAAAGAAGACGTTTGCAAACAGCGATATGCCTGATCTTGCGGGCTGGACACGCCCTGTTCTTGGTGCGGTTTGCGATGAGATAAGAAAAATGATAAAAGAAGGCAAGGTGGATGCAAGCAGAGTGTATGTAACCGGCCTTTCAATGGGAGGCGCCGGAGCTTTAAGAGCCCTTTCTGTTGGCGCAGACCTTTTTGCGGCAGGTGCTCCGATATGCCCGACCATGACACCTGAGACCTTCCGCATCTTAAAAGGTCTTGTGCATACAAAACTCTGGATCTCAACAGCATACGTAGACCACACCATCTACAGACACAAATACATTGTAGACGGGATCATGGCACTGCGCGACGCCGGCAATAACGATGCCCACCTTACGCTTTACTCCCCTGAGGAACTTGAAGCCTACGGCATCGCCACCGACCCTGACATGCCGCTTCAGGCAAAGTTTGGCGCAAACCACGCTTCCTGGATCCTCACCTACCACAACGAATACGGCATCATGTCATGGCTTACAGAGCAGGTGAAATAACAAAAAATCCCTTAAGGCCACTATTAAGCCTTAGGGGATTTTGGTATTTATACTTGTTTTTTTACTTTATATCCGGCTTTTTCCATGTTTTCGTAGAGCTGTTCAAGGGAAATGCCAAGTTCCTTAGCGCCTTCTTCAGCAGGAAGAAAACCCTCAGAAATATATTTATATGTTGCTTTCTCAATACCTCTGTTCTCGAGTCTGTCTGCTACTTCGCACATATTTTTCACCTTCTCTTTCTTAGGAATTTCGATATATCTTCTGTCACCACTCATAACTGAAATGAGCTTTAATACTGCATCGACGTGTTTGATCTCTGTTGGGTCATCGGGAATGTAATTAGGATTAAGGCGCTTCTTTACAAAGAAGTTGGTCACAATCCTAAAATCACTTTTAAACATTGAGACCTGCTCAGGGGAGAGCCAAGAGATCTCAAAAACTTTGATTTTGTAATCGTTTACGAACTCATCAAAAATATCAGGAACTACAAGTTCGTCTTTAAGATTTGTGGGATAGTTCCAATGCTCCTGCCCATAGTATAACACAAATGTGAGTACAGGAGCTACAGGTTTTTTATGATCTTTTTCGGCTTCAGAGTAGTCAATAGCCTGACTTTTGTAAGAAGCCCCATCATATCCAATGATCCTTGCAGTCATGTATTTTTCGGGTTTGGACTGATTTTCAATCCCGATCATAGCAAGGTTTATGTTGCCTTTGACCCACTTTTTGATAACGTCACGTCTTTGTTCGCGCAGGGCGTCTTGCGCATCTCTGTAGTCGCTGTCGATTCTTACGTCGACAAGGTTGTCAGGAAGAACGATCTCTTTTCCGCCAAGAAATAGCACATTAACTATATCGGCAAATACATCTTCGTAATCTTCCAGCTTTTTCTCTGAAATATCTTTCTCTGTCATAAGTTCCTTTCTTTTTTAGATAGCGTTGATAACAGCCAAATATTAAGATACGGGCTTAAACTTGGGGGTATCAACATCATCTGACAAAAATAATGTGATTATTTGGCGAAATGCCATGATGTTTAGCATTGCGGACCGACCAGAACGGCCTACGGAAAGATCCGCAGTTGCAGAACGGTATCTAAGATAACATGTTTATTACCAAAAGTCAAGCTAATAGATCAGAATCACTCAGAATGCAGAATTATACCGATATAGCTAGTGTCCATTTTTTAGTTATAAATGGTTTTGCGTTTAAAAAACTATTAAAAAAATATGTTGACTTCATCCACGAAATTAAGTATCTTTGGGATGACCAAAGGAGATACAAAAAATAATTATCATTCTGTTAAATAGACATAATAAAAGAAAGAGTAGATTTTTAGTGTTAAATGTTCAGGAAGGGAGAATATTATGATAAAAGGATTGTCTGAAGAGGAAAAATTAAAAATACTTCGTCCCATTATAGGTGGTTGTGAGATGGATATAAACGGTTTCCCTATTATCAACAAATCTGAGTATAGAGAAAAAGACTGGAATAATATCAGAATAACAGGGTTACAGAATGCTTCAGCCCAAATGGACAACAGAAACGTTGTATTATCGATGTTTAGCTACGATTATAAATTATTAAGCTTGTGGAATAATCCGTTAAAAAAGGTTGGTCTGTTTCAAACTTTCTATGCAGTTGCAACCCCGGATTTTAGCATATGTCCGAATATGAATATTAATGATATTCGCCATAATGTATATATGTCTAGATGGTTAGGTAAAACTTGGCAAAACTATGGCTGTAGAATTTTTCCGACAATTGGGTGGGCGCTACCGGATACTTATGATATTGTATTTGGCGGTGTTGAGAAAGGTGGAATTGTAATAATCTCTACTTTGGGATGTCATAACAATAAAGATATTTTTTTGCAGGGATTTAATGAAATGAAAAAAAGACTTGAGCCTTCGCTGATTATTGTATATGGCAACATGATCAAAGGTATGACGGGACGGTTTGTAAATTATAAATATTCAGAGGCTTTTTCAACAGATTCATTTCAATTAAGACTTGATGGAATACCGCAAGTGTTTGAAATTAGGGAGGTGGCTTAAAATGGGTTCGCGTGGAGCTTTCGAAAATGTTGACTTAAGTGATTTCTCATTTAGGGAAGGTGGTCAACACTATAAATCAATAGGAACTTTAGGTAATGATAGCAATGTTAAAGTAATAATTCAGGATTCAAAGAATGTTAAAGCACCGGAATATTCACATACGCCAGGCAGGATTTATGCCGTTGTAAAGGATGGTCAACTTAAACACCTGGCATATTATGATGAGAATCATAATCAGGCGGTTTGTATTGATTTTGCGCATGCACATAAGGGCGTGCAACCTCACAGGCATATTTATTTAAATCATGATAAAAATAATCTGGGAGAACCGCCTACTGTCTCGGAAGAAAAATTGATTAAAATAATAAAAAAGGAGTTTCACTTGAGATGAGAAAAAACGAATATAAGTCATTGGAGCAGTTTACATCACAATATACTGGTGTGTGGGGACCCTCTGACGGTCATTGGTTTGGTCTTGACTTTATTTATAGAGGGGAAGAATATCGCTTCCATACCGGATGGATGTATGAAAAACCGGGAGTTCTACCGGATGGTAGAGAAGTGATGTTTGGCTTGTATCACAAGAAAGACATGAAAACTTCTGATGAATGTGAATATGAATTGCTGGGTGAATTCGCTGATATGAGTGAAGTGCTGGAAAGTACCGCGATTCAAGGGAGACCATTTAAAGAAGTAATTATGGATGATGATACAGAACTTGTGGGTCAGGATTAATAGCCGGTCTTGTGTACTGGAAAAAACTAATGGAAAATGCTATAATTAGCGAAAGAAGTGGACAAAGCATTATGTGGAGGACTTGCAAATGTGCGATGTTAAAAAGTATACGAAAATTTATAATGACATAAAAAAGCTGACCCAGGATGATGCAAGACAGTTGGTTTTGGAAGCTCCTACTGATGAGGAAAAGGAGTTTTACGCCATGATAGGAGATTATTTCCTTCAAAAGAAACAAAAGGAGTGCATAGCAAATAACGTATTTTGATGAAAAGGTATATTATTATAGCCGGAGTTAACGGTGCAGGAAAAACGACCTGTTATTCTGCTTGGGAAACATTTTCTGATATGGCAAAAATTAACCTTGATGAAGAGGTTAGATCTATCGGAAACTGGAAAAACAGTGCAGATGTTGTAAGAGCTGGGAAAAATGTGCTTAAGAAGATTAAGTTCTATTTTGAAAATGAAATTTCATTCAGCCAAGAAACCACTTTGTGTGGCAATAGTATTTTTCAAAACATTAGAAAAGCTAAAGATTTAGGGTATATAATAGAATTATATTATGTTGGCGTAGAAAGTGCTGAAATTGCTAAAGAGAGGGTTCATAATAGGGTAAAACAAGGCGGGCACGGAGTGTCTGATAAAGATATTGAAAGACGTTATAAAGAAAGTCTAGATAACCTTAAAGTAGCATTGCCGCTTTGCGACAAGACGTATGTTTTTGATAACACCACCAAATATGTTAACATTGCGGCTTTTACGGGAGATAAATGCGTCTTTGCATGTTCTGAATTACCTGAATGGTTTAGTGGAAATTTTGAAAAATATGTGCTGAAATAATCGAATTCTTTTTATAGATGTATTTTTAAGAAACGGGTATGGCGTAAAGCTATACCCGTATAACATTTATTCTTAGTTTTTGTCTATACTGATCGAAACAATATCTTCTATAGGGCATTCGAGGATATTACACAAGTCTTGAATGGTATTTAGAGTAACGCTCTTGTTTTTACGAAGAGCATCAAGAGTGCCCGTACTAAAGCCATATTTGTTGATAAGAGCATATTGAGTAATGCCTTTAGATTCCATTGTTTTCCAAAGCGGAGCAAAACTGATCATTTATTGTCTCCCATATAGTTTACTAAAAACATAATACGAGGAGTATGACATATTGCGCATTGCCGAATATTCGGCTATAATTATTGCAAATAATTAATAATTAGGAGGCTTTGCTATGAAAGATAGACAAAAATTCACCAGATTTCTAAGAAAGCATATAGAAATATCATTAATTTTAACTTATATTTTTGACACACTGATTGCGGCTTTCTGTGGGTTTTTAATTTTTGATGAGTCAAAAAGAAATCATCTTTTTGCAATTTTTTTGACGGTATTAATAGGTGCGGAGCTAATATATGCTACTAAATTAATCTTTTCACGAATAGGAATGGCAGTAGAAATGTCAGAAAATCTGCATGATTTACTACTTATAGCTCAAAAAGTGTATCCTGGAATAATTGAGGATGATATACCAAGTATATTTAAGATAAATAATGCGCATTTTTGCCCAAAATGCGGAACGCAGTATAGCCCGGGATATAAGTGCCCTAGCTGTGGATATAAAGAAATGAAGGTAAAAGAATAAGATTTCCAGGGGGTATCTGTATGAAAAAAACATCTATTATAACGCCGGTATTATTAGCGGTGCTAATGTTTTCAGGATGTATGATTTCTTCTGATTTTTGGGACGAAGAAGAATTAGTGACTATTGAAGAAGAATCAGCAGGCGATGCTTCAAATGAAGAACATTCAGAAGAAAGTCAAGAACTTATTATTGCGGACGATGATAATGTGACTGCAACATTTGAAAAAATATATGATGCCACTTCACTAGGAATTGAAGACGTATTTTATGTTGATATAAATGTAAAGAATAAAAGCGATAAAGAAATATTTGTTGTCCTTGATAAAGCTTCAGTAAATGATGAAATGCTTCCAATGGTTAGTAGTGGTTTTCCGTTGATTGTCAAAGCAGATAAATCAGGTCGAAATGCATTTATTTTTTCATTTAATCCATTGAGTATTGATAGGGTTGAAGAAGTAGAAAAAATCGAGTTTGATCTAGTTATATTTGATAACGAAACATTGGATGAAATGGATAGAATTAGTTCTATAGAGCTGGATTTCTGACATTATAGTAACTAATATAGATTCTCAGCGACCGCGCCAAGCAGGCTTTTGACGGATTGTTGAGGCTTTTGGTGCAACTGCCCTGTGGATGAGGCTTGTATAACGCAGAGTTAAGTGATAAAGTAAATATTAGAGATAAGGTATGGCTCAGAAGGATATTAATCCTTCTGAGTTTTGTATGTGCTTTCGGATGCCGAAAGCAAAGCTTTCGGGCAGACGTAAAGTACATATAAAGAACGGCAGATGAAGTCTGCCGCCATACCGAAAATAGAACACGTCCTTAACCCCATCCCGAGCGCGGCGGTAACGCCCGCCGAGCGAGAAGGGTTAACTTGTACCAAAAACGAAAATAATACGGAGAAAACTGCGTTAAGGCAGGGAGCGTCACTTTGGTTCCTTAAGAAAATCGTAAGGTTTTTATCACAAATTTAGACCATTTGGGACATAAAAGCGACACATTTAATCTGTAAAATGCCTTTAGAAAAAGATATATCTATTTAAAGAAAACGCAGGCCGATCCAGATTAGTTGTCGGAAGCGTTTTTTTGTTTGCAAAAAAGGAGGAAAAAGTATGCAAAAACTAAATTTTAATGGGGACTGGCAAGTGGGGGCAAATGCCAACATTCTTACAGAAGTACTGGGTGGCTCGGTGCCAACACCAAAAACCGTAAGGCTTCCTTACGATGCCATGATCCACGAAACACCTGTAAAGGAAGCTATAAGCGGCGGACAGACCGGTTTTTACCCCGGCGGAGAATATTCTTACGTTAAGAAATTTGATGTGCCAAAAGACTGGGAAGGAAAGAGCGTGATCGTAGAGTTTGGCGGCGTTTATCAAATAGCCAAAGTTTACGTAAACGGCGATTTTGCAGGCACCAATCTGCATGGATACGGCGGTTTTGACGTAAAGATAGATAAGTATCTTATTTATGGCAAAGAAAACACTCTAAAAGTAGTTGCAAATAACCCTGATCCAAACAGCAGATGGTATTCGGGAAGCGGCATATACAGAAATGTAAACCTTTATGTAGGCGGGGACGTTCATATAGCAAAAGACGGAGTTAAGATAACCACAAAAGAAGCGGATGAAAGCGCAGCGGTTGTGGAAGTGGAAACAAATGTGGCAAACATATCAAGGAAAAAACACAGTATGAAGCTTGTTACAACAGTAACTGAGGGCAAAACCGGATGCCTTGCCGCAAAAGATCAGGTTTATTTCACTGTTTTTTCAGAAGAAAATGAAACCTTAAGGCAGAACATATATGTAAAGACGCCAAAGCTTTGGAGCCCTGATAAGCCTAGTCTTTATGATATAAAGGCAGAGCTTTTTGAGATAGAAAGAGAGATAAACAGTGAAAGCTCTTGCTCTGAAAATGAAGATAAAGATGAAAAACTCGCAGATGAGGTTACTCTTAGAACAGGAATAAGGACGCTATCCCTTGACGGCAAGAGGGGACTTAGGATAAACGGAAAAAGCGTCAAGCAAAGAGGAACCTGTATACATCATGACAACGGTATCCTTGGAGCAGCTACATTTGCGGCAGCAGAAGAAAAAAGAGCAAGAGAGATAAAGGCAGCAGGCTTTAATGCCATAAGAAGTGCCCATCACCCTATGAGTAAAGAGATGCTTGATGCCTGTGATAAATACGGCATCCTTGTAATGGACGAGCTTACGGATATGTGGAATGAGCAAAAGAATCGAAATGATTATTCTGCATTTTTTGATAGGACCTGGGAAGATGAAGTAACTAAGATGGTATTAAAAGACAGAAATCATCCTTGCGTTATCTTATATTCTACCGGAAATGAGATACTTGATCTTGGAAGAAAGACAGGCGGCAGGATCAACAGAAGGATCTGTAACAAGTTTCACGAGCTTGACCCTTCGCGCTACACCACCACCGGAGTAAACGGATTCTTTGCGGCTTCACTTACCGGAAAAATGAAGACTATTGTAGAGGAAGTCTTAAGGAAAAGAGGCGTAGACCTTGAAGTACTTAAAAATGAGGCGGGAGATGGCGAAGGCGGAGTAGGCCTTGGAAATATGGTAATGAGCATGATCTACGATGATGATGTGGCTATGCATCCGCTTATGAGCGCGGCTCTTGAGGAAGCTGCCCAGGCAGCAGATGTGGCAGGCTATAATTATCTTACGGGAAGACATGTGGCTGAAAAGGATATGCACCCGAATAAGCCTGTGCTCGGTACGGAGACTTATCCTTCGGATATAGTAAGACTTTGGAAGATAGTAAGCGAAAATGACCATGTCCTTGGAGACTATACCTGGACAGGATATGACTACCTTGGGGAAGCGGGATGCGGAATCTTTTACTATGACGGCACCCTTAATTTCTCTTCACATTTTCCTGACAGAGCGGCTTATATCGGCGATATCAACATCATCGGTTACAGAAGACCTGTAAGCTATTTCAGAGAAACGGTATTCGGCCTAAGAGATAAGCCTTATATCGGTGTTATCAGAATGAACAGATACGGACAGAAGGCATCAGTAACCCAGTGGATGTTTAAGGACAATATTTCAAGCTGGACTTGGCCGGGGTATGAAGGAAAGGAAACGGAAGTAGATATTTATTCTATAGAAGATGAGGTGGAACTTTTCTTAAACGGAAAGTCCCTCGGTAAAAAACCTTGCGGCAAGGACCACGGATTTACGGCTACATATAAGGTAAATTATGAGCCGGGAAGCCTTGTGGCAGCGGCATATAAAAACGGAAAAGAGACCGGCAGATATGAACTTAACACCGCAAAAGAGGAGGTTGTCCTTAGGGCTGTACCTGACAGAAATGAGATAAACGCAGGCGGCGATGATATAGCATTTGTTACTGTGACATTAACAGATAAAGAGGGAAATGAAAATCTCTTTGCCGCAAAGAAGGTTAAGGTTTCTGTTGAAGGAGAAGGGACTCTTGCAGCTTACGGAAGCGCCGAACCTCAGCCTTTAAGAAGCTATGATGATACCGAATGGGAAACATATGACGGTCAGGTAATGGCTGCCATAAGATCAAAAGAAACAGCAGGAAAGATCAAAGTGACATTTAGCGCAGAAGGCTGCGATGACGCGGTAATAGAGATCACATCTGGGTACATGTAATGTATTTCATTAAAAAAATGACATAGTCCGTTATAAAGCGTACATAGGGCTTCGCATTTTTTGCTGTTTTCAGGATTTAAAATAATAGACATTGTATATAGGGGTATCTGATGCTATCATTTTCCATAGATTTAATAATCTAAAGGAGGATTTTTGAAAATGGCAAAACAGTTTATTTGTACTTCAACATACCCTATCGTTGAAACAAAACAGGGAAAGATCAGAGGTTTTGTTGAAGACGGAACATTTAAGTATTACGGGATCAAGTATGCTAACGCAAAGCGTTGGGAAATGCCTACAGATCCTGACAGCTTTGAAGGCGTAAAGGATGCCCTTGGCTACGGATATACATGTCCTCTCCTTATGCAGGATGTTCCGGGTGCAGGCGAAGTTAAGGTTCCTCACAGATATTGGCCACAGGATGAGAACTGCCAGTATCTTAACATCTGGACACAGAGCATTGACTGCAAGGCTAAAAAGCCTGTTATGGTATGGCTTCACGGCGGTGGATTCTTTGCAGGTTCAGGAATCGAGCAGCAGGCATATGACGGAACAAACCTTTCTGTAAAGGGTGATGTGGTAGTAGTTACCATCAACCACAGACTTAATATTTTAGGATATCTTGATCTTTCTGAGTACGGCAAGAAATACTGGAACTCTGCAAACGTTGGTAGTGCAGATATGGTAGCCGCACTTAAGTGGATCCATGAAAATATCGCAGGCTTTGGCGGAGATCCTGACAATGTTACTCTCTTTGGTCAGTCAGGCGGCGGAATGAAGGTTTACTCTCTTATGAATACTCCTGCAGCAGACGGACTTTTCCATAAGGGAATCGTAATGTCAGGTGTTATGGATTATCATGCTCCTGAGAAGAAGCCTAGCAGAAAGCCACTTGTAGATGCTCTTTTAAAAGAGACAGGCTGCAAGAATGTGGATGCTCTTGCAAAACTTCCTTTTGACGAACTTGGCAAGGCATACAACAAAGTAGCTCCAAAGCTTCGTGAAAAAGGCGAGTACGTTGGAGCACAGGGACCTGAGAAGAACGAGTGGTACTACGGCGATCCGTTTGAAGTTGGTTTTACAGATCATGCTAAGACCATCCCTATGATGGCTGGTACAGTACTTTGTGAATTCCTTGGATTTATGCCTGGCAGACCTGACAGACACACCATGAATACAAAGACTCAGAAAGAATTTGTTGAGCAGTTCTTTAAGGGACATTCAAAAGAAGTTATGTCTGCATTTAAGAAGGCATATCCGGGAAAGACTGTTTCAGACCTTGTGGCTATCGATACAGTAATGCGTCCTGCTACAAAGAAGCTTATAAAGATGCACGCAGAAGTTGCCTCGGCTCCTACATATTCTTATATGTTTGCATGGGAGTTCCCACTTGATGAGGGTGCAGGTGCTTGGCATTGCTCGGATATTCCTTTTGCATTTGCAAATACAGAGCTTGTTCCTGTATGTAATGTACCCGGAGTATCAGACAGACTTGAGCATCAGTATGCTTCAGCTTATCTTAATTTTGCAAAATACGGCAATCCAAGTGATCCTTCACTTCCTTGCTGGCCTGCATGTACCGCAAAAGACGAGTACACAATGGTATTTGATACAGAATGTGAGGTTCGTAAGAACTATGATAACAAGCTTATGGAGCTTGCAAAAGAATTTGGACCAAAATTCAATTTCGGTGCAGTAAAAGTAGAGCACTGATAAGATAATAAAAAATCCTTCGGCAAAAAACTTATGCCGAAGGATTTTTTTTAAAAAGAAATCATTTTGCGATCTGAATTTCCGAAACATGTATATTGCTAAGGGTGTCTGAAGTAAAGATTATGTCTATTGTCTTTGCGCTTAAGTCCTCAAATCCGTATACAAAAGAAGAACCTGTGACGTCTTTAAAGTCTGTACTTTCAGTATATTCTTTTTCATCAAAGCAAAATCTTAATGAAAGGTCTGAAGGCGCTTTTTCATACCCAAAGTTAATGCAAAGAGCGCTTATTTCTACAGGTTCTGCGGCAGTCAGTCTTATAATACCGACGCCATCATCTCCTATAGGGACTATTTCGTCAAGGAAGGAATCTTTCTTATGAACAGAAAACAGCCCGTCTGTAAGAAGAGTTGAAACTTCATATTTTCCGTCTTTTAAAACCGCAGCGGAAAATTTATCTGTTACAAAGCTTACTCCGTTTCCGGAAGGACGAAGCTGGGTGTCTGTAGTCGGGCCGTTTACATAAATACGCCCGTCGCTAAGGAAATCAACCTTTGCGATATTAACCTTTCTGTTACCTGAAGGCGCGTCAACAAAGGTGTGGGAGTGGTAAGACATCCAGATCTCGCTTTCATCAGGACTGCATACAAAACCGTGGTGCCCTGTACCTGATACATCTTTAAGGTCGCCTTTTGTAAGGATAGGGTTGTAGTCAGGCTTTACAAACTCGCCAAGAGGAGAATCAGATATGGCAACCCCGAGGGAGTAGTACGGGCTTTCGTAATAGTTTGCAGAATAGGTAAGGTAATACCTGCCGTTATGTTTTATCATCTCAGGACCTTCGTTCCAGCCCCATCCGCCCTGAGGTTTTTCCCAGGCCTGGCTTGGAGTGGTAAGAAGAACCGGATCGCCTTCTATACTCATAAGATCGTCTGAAAGTTTTACTCCGTAAATCTGGCTTATATGCTGCCCGTCTATGGTATTTTCTGAGCAGTCCTTTGAAAAATAAAGGTATTTGCTTCCATCTTCGTCAATAAAAACATTTGAGTCTATAGCGGCGTAGCCAAGGTCAAAAAGCGGTCTGTTTTCAAAATCTGTAAAAGGCCCCATTGGATCGTCTGCTATGGCAAGACCTATACGAAGCGAACCTTCCGTATTTTTGGCTGTATAGAACATATAGTACTTTCCTTCGTATGCTATTACTTCCGGAGCCCAGAAACAGTCTGTGTTCCAGGAATCAAGTTTTTTAACATAGCACATTTTCTTTTCGTTCCAGTTTATCATATCGGAAGACTTCCAGGCGTAAAAGCCGTTAGGAGCGGAAGTGCAGTACATATAATATTCGTTTTCTGAAACTCTGAGCATAAACGGATCTCCGATATCCTTTACTCCAAGATCGTTTGTATACGTAAGATCCCTTATATCTTCTTTAAAAGGAACTGTTGCCGTTATAGCTTCAGTTTTTACGTCTTTTTCTTCCTGTGTAATGTCTTCTTTTTGCGTATTTTCCATATCCCTGTTATCTCCTTTGCCACAGGCGGTAAAAACACCTGCCACCGCCAAACAAATTGTGGTTAATAAAATAAGCTTCTTTTTTATATCTGTTAACATCCCTAAATATGGTTTGAGTCGTTTTTTAAATGTTTGGGCCAATTATTTTGTTACAATGAAAATGGTATCAGAAGAAAAAACCAACAAAATTATTGTTATAAATATTGCAACAAAAGGGAGCAATTGGCCCGCTACAATCTAAAAATATCATATAAGTTCAATTTTGTCTATATATTTTTAACAAAAATAATTTAAAAGCGACAAAATTTTTGTAACAAATGCTTGACTTATTACTCGGAGGGTAGTAGAGTAGAGGAAGAAGAAAAAATAAAACCAACAATAATTTTGTTGGAAAGGAGGAGTCGTTTTTGTACACCAGTAAGAAAAGGATATCACTTGATCTAAACGATGTGGAAAACACAACGCTTGTCGGAAAAGCTTTATCTTCAGAGGTAAGGCTTAATATACTTAAGTATCTCATACAACACTCGGCAAATATCAGCGAGATCGCTACGGAGTTTAACCTTCCCCAGTCTTCTGCGGCTATGCACGTAAAAGTCCTTGAAGATGCCGGTATGATAATAGTACATGAAAAACCGGGCCTTAGAGGTTCGCAGAAGGTGTGCGGCATTATTTTTGAAGATATCTACCTTAACGTATTTCGCCATATTCTTGCAGAAAACAAGACAAACGTTATAAAAGTTCCTATGTCCATAGGTAATTATTTTGATTTTGACGCCAAAGGAAACTGTGGTCTTGTCAGTGAGCAGGGCTACCTTGGTATTGAAGATTCACCTGCTATTTTCTTTAGTAACGAAAGAAGCAAGGCACAGCTCTTATGGTTTAACGAAGGATATGTGGAATACAGGTTTCCTACAAATCTGCTTAAAGGAAAGAAGATCAGCGAGATATCGTTTTCTTTCGAGATCTGCTCTGAGGCCCCGGGCTATCAGAATGACTGGCCGAGCGATATAACTGTTTCAATAAACGGAACAGAAGTTGCAACCATCACTACTCCCGGAGATTTCGGAGACAGACGAGGGCTATTAAACCCTGAATGGTGGGGTGACACTATGACACAGTACGGTCTGTTAAAAAAGATCCGTGTCAATGAACTTGGGTGTTTTGAAAATGAGGTAAAATGCGCTGAAAATACCTTGGAGTCCCTTATTTCTACAGAAAAAAGCTTTATATCCTTCAGACTTGAGGTTAAGTCTGATGCGGTTCATGTAGGGGGCATGAATCTTTTCGGAGAAAGGTTTGGTGACTATGCGCAGGCGCTTGTTATGAGCGCAAAGGTTGTGGAATGATTTTATAATTTACTGGGAGGAAGAAATGAAAAAACTCATAAGCGCTGTTTTAGTCCTTTCTATGGTACTTGGACTTGCAGCATGTGGAAGCAGCAAGGGTACTGCAAATAACCCTGATAGTAATAAGACTTCATCAACATCCGCAGACTTCAACAAAGAAGTAACGGAAGTTGTGGCAACAGAAAATAATTTTGAGGATCTTGTAAGCCTTCGCGGAAAACTTGATCCTACAAGCGAAGAGATCGACAAAGTCAATAACACTCTTAATGACACATATCTTGGAGATGTTTTTGATACAAAGATCCCTAATGACTATTCAAAGTATCCATATAAAGAAGATGTGACTCTTGACGTATGGATGCCTTCAAATGCTATTCTGGCTTCGGTATGCAGCGACATTAACGATCATTATGTATTTAATAAGGTCGAAGAACTTACAGGTATTAAGCTTAACTTTATCGTTCCTGCACTTGGGGAAGAATCAACAGCATTTAACCTTATGACAGCAGGCGGCCAGCTTCATGACATCATCATCGATGCGGGCTATTACCCTGGCGGAATTGCAGCCGGAGTAAATGAGGGAGCCTATATCGCTCTTAACGATGTCATCGAAGAATACATGCCAAACTATAACGCATGGAGAAATTCAGACGAAGACAGAAGAAAGACCACTATGACCGATGACGGTACCCTTGGAGCCGTATACGGAATCGCACCTTATAATGAATGGTGCTGGTTTGGTCTTCTTATCAAGCAGGAAGCTCTTGACAAGACAGGTCTTCCTGTTCCTGAGACCATTGACGAGTGGCATGAATTCCTTCTTAAGTGTAAGGAAGTCGGCTACAATGAGCCTCTTAACTACGGATCGACCTACGGCCAGATCTTCACCGGATGCCTTAACGGCGCATACGGTGTATGGGACTGGATGTATGTGGATGAGAACGGAAAGGCAGCCTGGGGACCTGCAGCTCCTAAGGCAAAAGAATACCTTCAGATGATGCAGACATGGTATTCGGAAGGCCTTCTTAACACAGACTGGCCAACAGCTGACTTTAACCAGAGAATGGCTGAAGCTGTTTCTGATGACTGCGCAGCCATGATGGATTCTCCTGATACAATGTGGGGCTACTGGAAGACAGGTGACAAGGATATTGACTTTGTCGGAGTTTTAAACCCTGTACTTAACAAGGGTGACAAGCCACAGCAGACATACAAGAACTTTAAGTCTACAGGTACAACCGCGGCAGTTACAACAACATGTAAAAATGTTGAAGCAGCGTGTGCTTTCCTTGACTTTGCATTTACAAAGAAGGGCTGGGAACTTTACAACTACGGCGAGTACGGCAATGTTCACAAGATCGATGAAAAGGGTCTTCCTTACTTTACAAAGGACGGACTTATGTACAACGATCCTGACAATCAGCCTCTTTCAAACCTTATCTGGAAATACAGGATCCACAGCTTTGCCAACATCCGTGATGAGCACAACTCAAATCCGCTTATCACAGCAGAGGGCAGCTATTCCGGAGCTATAAGAGATTACTGGACAAGCAACATGGATGATTCTGTTACCATGCCTCCTGTAACTCTTACATCAGAGGAATCTGCAAGAGAAGCAGAACTTGGAACTATTCTTTCTACAATGAGAAATGAATATTTCTCAAAGATCATTATGGGACAGCTTCCTGTTGATGCTTATGATGAGTTCCTTGAGAAGGCTAAAGCTCAGGGCCTTGACGAGTTTGTAGGTCTCTGGCAGGCAGGCCTTGACAGATACAATGCAAGATAAATTAAGGAAAATGAAATGAAAAAAGAAAAGAAAACACATGTTACCATGGCTATGGTGCGCAAAGACCTTAAAAAGAACAGGTTCGCGTATCTGCTTTTGATACCTGTTATTGTGTGGTACATAGTTTTCTGTTACGGACCCATGTGGGGCGTGCTCCTTGCATTCAAGGACTACAAGCCCCTCCTGGGCTTTACAAAGAGTAAATGGGCAGGATTCAGGTTTTTTAAAGAATATCTGGCAGGCCCTTATTTTTTCAGGACTGTCAAAAATACGCTCATGCTCAACGTATGGGGATTGGCGCTGGGATTTACGGCGCCTATCTTCCTGTCGTTGCTTCTTAATGAAGTAAGACGTATGAGATTTAAAAAGGTGGTTCAGACCGTTACTTACATGCCTCATTTTATCTCGCTTGTGGTAATCTGCGGTATGATCCATATTTTTACTCAAAACGGAGGAATCGTAACAGAGCTTGTAAACGCCATAACCGGTAAAGAATATTCGTCGCTCCTTGGGTATGCGGGAATGTTCAGACCGATCTACACCATAAGCGGTATCTGGCAAAATGTAGGGTGGGACAGCATTATTTATCTTTCTGCCATGAGCTCTATAGACCCGGGCCTATACGAGGCAGCAGACATAGACGGGGCAGGAAGACTGCAAAAGATGATACACATCACACTTCCGCAGATAAGACCAACGATCACCATCCTGTTTATTTTTGCGGTGGGCGGTCTTATGGCTTCAGGACACGAAAAGATAATCCTTCTTTACAATTCCCTTACATATGACACCGCGGATGTAATTGCCACTTATGTATACAGGCGAGGCATAAGAGAAGCAAGCTATTCCTTTGCCACAGCAGTCGGACTTATGAGTTCTGTAGTAAACTTCGGCCTTTTATGGTTTACGAACAAGGTGGCTAAAAAGTATTCTGACATAAGTGTTTTTTAGGAAAGGAAAGAAAAGATGACAGAAGATCACAGAGGCAGGATCGGCAAATACAAGCCGGCAAACATAGCCTTTAACATTTTTAATTATTCGTTCCTTACCTTCCTTACACTTATCTGTTTTTACCCGATATTGCATGTGATCTTTGCGTCCGTATCAGATCCTATGGAGCTTTTATCCCACAGAGGGCTTCTTTTGGGGCCGGTGGGAAAGGCAACATTAAATGGATACAGGATAATATTTAAAGACAACAGCATTCTGGTAGGGTTTAAAAACACACTTATTTACGTGGGGTTAGGAACAGCGGTAAATATGGTGATAACTATCTGCGGAGCCTATGCTCTTTCAAGAAGAGATCTGCTTTTAAAAGGACCTATAATGATCCTTATTACCATCACCATGTTTTTTGGAGGCGGCCTCATTCCCTGGTACCTCCTTATGAGGCAGATAGGAATGCACAACAACATCGCAAGTATGGTGCTGCCAACAGCACTTAATACCTGGAATATGATAATAATGAGGACGGGATTTCAATCCTTCCCTTATGAACTTGAAGAGGCGGCATATATCGACGGAGCATCGGACGCAAGGGTACTTCTAAGGGTTATATTGCCACTTTCAAAACCTGTGCTTGCAGTTATTTTCCTGTACTATATGGTAGGAAACTGGAATTCATGGTTTAATGCCATGGTTTTACTTGAAGACAGGGCAAAATTCCCTCTTCAGCTTTTGCTTAAAGAGGTTCTTGTTATGAATGACACTTCGGCTGCTTCTGTCGGAAGTGCGGGTGGGGTCATTGTAGACGGTATACAGGGTTCGGCAGCTTACAGAGAACTTGTAAAATACGCCACTACTGTGGTGGCTACGCTTCCGATACTTTGCGTATATCCTTTTTTGCAGAAGTATTTTGTAAAAGGTGTTTACGTTGGTTCGATAAAAGGATAATACTACGGGAGATATACAATGCATTATTATAAAAAAGATTACCCAAGGCCTCAGCTTGTTAGAGAGAATTTTACTCTGCTTGACGGAGAGTGGGATTTTGCCTTTGACAGGCCTGAATTTACGGGTACAAAGATCAGAGTCCCTTTTACCTTTGAAACCGGGCTTAGCGGTATAGGGGATGAAACGCCGCATAACAGTGTGTGGTACAAAAAAGAGGTGAAAGTATCAAAACCTGCAGATGGAAAAAGACTGATACTTCACTTTGAAGGAGTGGATCACGAGGCTTTCGTATATGTGAACGGAAAGATGATCGGAAGCCATAAGGGTGGATACTCAAGGTTTTCCTTTGACATAACTGAATATATAACAGAAGGGTTAAACGAAATAAAGGTAAATGCCACAGATGAACTTGACCCTGCAATGCCAAGAGGAAAACAAAGATGGATAGAAGAAAACTTTGGCTGCTGGTACGTACAGACCACAGGCATCTGGAAGTCGGTTTGGATGGAAGAAGTGGGAGATACTTACGTTAAAGAGCTTAAGATCACACCTGACCGTGATAACGGGTGCGCGTTTGTATCTGTAGGTACAAATCTTCCTGCAAATGATGGCGGACATAGAGCAAAAGCTAAGGTTTATTTTGAAGGAAAAGAAGTTACGAGCCTTGAATCTGATATAACAAAAGAAGCGGATACTCTAAGGCTCTCCCTGTTTAATACCCGTATCTGTGAGTGGGGCCTGCGGGAGTGGGCACCTGATCACCCTGACCTGTATGATGTGGAAATAGAGCTTGTTAAAGACGGAAAGTCTGTAGATAAGGTCTATTCATACTTTGGTTTAAGGGACATAAGGATTGACGGAGATAAGGTGCTGTTAAACGGAGAGCCTTTGTATCAAAGACTGATACTTGATCAGGGGTATTTTAAGGACTCCCACCTTACGCCTCCTTCTGAAGAAGCGCTCATAAAAGATATCGACAGCATTCTTGCCCTTGGCTATAACGGAGTCAGAAAACACCAGAAAACCGAAGATGAAAGATTCCTTTACTGGTGCGACGTAAAGGGAGTGCTCGTCTGGAGCGAGATGGCTGCAGCCTATACTTTTTCTGATGAGGCTGTAAGCGAATTTACAAAAGAGTGGATTGAGATCGTAAGACAGAATTACTCACATCCCTGCATCATCACATGGACACCTTTTAACGAGTCATGGGGTATCAGGGAGGTTAAAAGAGACCGGAGGCAGCAGGCCTTTACGGAAAGCATTTACCATCTTACAAAAGCTATAGATCCGATGCGCCCTGTTATCGTAAATGACGGCTGGGAGCACACTGTGTCTGATATCATCACCCTTCACGATTACGAGGAAAAGGGTGAGGTGTTATACAAAAGATATACCGAGTATAAAGATGACATCCTTTCAAACAGGGTATATCACAGCAGATACAGATCGGCTTTTGCATACGGCTATAAGTACGACGGCAAACCTGTTATAATAAGTGAGTTTGGCGGTATTGCTTTTAACGAAGAAGGCGGCTGGGGTTACGGCAATAAAGTGACAAATGAGGAGGATTTCTTAAAGAGATTTGACAGCATAACCACAGCGATAAAGAAACTTGACTATGTTTGCGGTTACTGCTATACCCAGGTTTCCGATGTACAGCAGGAGATAAACGGTCTTTTGACAGAGGACAGACGTTTTAAGATAGATCCTGCAAAGATCAAAGAAATAAATATAAGAGAAGTATGATCTTTTGGCGCCCTTGCCGTAAAGGGCGCCTTTTTTGACTGTATCTTTTGTGTTGACAAACAAATTAAGTTAATTTATAGTAAATATGGTTAATCGCTTAAATATCACAAAAAAGGAAAGAAAATGAATCTTAAGGATATAGCAAGTCAGGCCGGAGTCAGTACGGCTACGGTATCAAACGTTATCAACAAAAACTATCACAAGGTATCTGACGAGACCAGAGAAAAGATAGAAAAGATAATCAAAGAGAACAATTATCAGCCAAGTGTTGCGGCAAGGTCCCTTGCGGGCACCAAAAACCATATAGTCGGACTTGTGATCCCGTATATCAGCTCTATGGAAGAATTTACCATCAGCCCTTATTATGTATATATGGTTTCAGCCCTTGAAAGATATGTAAGGAACAGAGACTATTATCTTATGTTAAGATGTGTTCCGGATGTTCACAGCATCCTGCCTTTCCTTTCGGCCTGGAATGTGGACGGAGCCATATTTATCGGTGTGCTTGGGTCTGATGTATCAGAGATCAAGAAAGGTCTTAAGGCCCCGGTGGTATTTCTTGATACCTATACCGATGAAAATGTAGTAAATGTGGGGATAGATGACTATCGCGGCGGATACCTTACCGCAAGATATCTTATAGGAAAAGGCCATAAAAAAATAGCCTTTGCATCCCCTGATCCTGCTACAGGTGACGTTGTAAAAGAGCGTTTTAAGGGCTTTAGTGATGCCTGCGTAGAGGCGGGGATAGAGTTTTCTTTAGAAGATGTCTTCAGGACAGACACTATCTACTATAATGCCATAGCAGTAGGGCAGAACGTGGCTCTTTCAGGAAAGGGCTACACAGCAGTAGCAGCCATGTCAGATATAGTTGCCATGGGCGTTATAGAAGGTATAAAGCAGTGCGGCTTTAAGGTACCTGATGATATTTCTGTCATAGGTTTTGATAACATAAACGAAGGAACCTATATTACTCCAAAGCTCACTACAGTAGAGCAGGACCTTGAAAAAAAAGCGGAACTTGCAAGCAGATATCTTCTTAACATGATCGAGACCAAAGAGGAGACTTTCGTAAACGAAAAGCTCCCTGTCTGCATAAAAGAAAGAGATTCCGTTAAGAACCTGATAGGATAACCTGAAAAATACAAAACACTAAGAACCGTTAATCGATTAACGGTTCTTTTTTGTTGCCGATAACCCTGATTTTTTGGGCATGTTGCACAAGCAATTAGGGGATAACAAAAGATTTTTTGAAAGAATTGTAAATTTTCTATTGACAGAACCGGTAAATTTTGTTATCTTTTAGTAAAGCGGTTAACCAATATAACTTGCGCAAAGTTAAAACCAAATCGCGAAACGTGCTTAAACTTAGCCTTTTAGTATTGTAAAGCGCTAAACTTAAAGCAAGTCTATTTACTTACCCAAACTGTTTATCAGGGGGAGGTATACTAAAACGGAGGTAGAATACTTTATGAAAAAATTATTAGCATTATTGCTTGCAGCTGCTATGGTTATGTCCCTTGCAGCCTGCGGATCTAAGGGAGAGGAAAATAAGAGTACCGGCAGTGACACTACAAAGACTGCTAGTACAACAGAAAAGGCAGAAGGCCCACAGGACGTTACACTTAAGATCTGGGTTCCGGAAGAGGCTATTGCAGACACAGACAAAATGGTTAAAGATTTCGATGAAATACATGATGAGTTCAACATTACATATGAGATCGCAGTTGTAGGTATCGATGAGGCACCTGCACAGGTTGAGACAGATGCCGATATCGCAGCAGATATCTTCTATGTACCAAGCGGCGGTGTTGCTGATATGGTTAACAAGGGATTACTTCTTCCGCTTGTTAAAGATTACGATACCATCGAGGCAGATCTTCCTGAGAGCGCACTTACAGCAGTTACAATAGATGGTCTTCATTATGCTGTTCCGTTCTCACCAAATACATACTTTATGTATTACAACAAAGATCTCTTTACAGAGGAAGAGGTTAAGAGCCTTGAGACTATGATGGCTAAAGACCTTGGAGATGGAAAGTGGAACTTCAGTACGCAGATGACAAACTCCTGGTACGCAGAAAGCTTCTTTTTTGCAAGTGGCTGTACACTCTTTGGCGGGGACGGAAGAGATGCAGCAAACTGTACATTTAACGATGCCAAAGGTTTTGCAGCAGGTACATATATGATCGACCTTGCTACAAATCCTAAGTATCTTGAAGATGCTGACGGTGTTGGCGGAAGCGCTTTTAAAGAGGGTAATCTTGGTGCCATTACTACAGGTGCATGGAGCGCTCCTGAATTTAAAGAGGCTCTTGGCGACAAGCTTGGCGCAACTGCACTTCCTACCATCAACATAGACGGAGCTGACAAGCAGCTTTCAAACTTTGTAGACTTTAAGACTATCGCAGTTAAGTCAAATACTGAGTTCCCATTATGTGCACAGCAGCTTGCTGTTTACTTTGCAAATCATGACGCAGCACTTACCCGTTTCGTAAATGAGGGTGATGTGCCTATCCTTAAATCACTTGCTGAAAGTGACGAGATCAAGAATGATTATGTTGCCGCAGCTCTTAACGATCAGGCAGCATTTGCTACAAACCAGCCAAGTATTCCGCAGATGGGAAGCTACTGGGATCCTATGAAAGCTTTTGGTGACGGCGTCTACTACGGTGAGATCACAAAGGCAAACCTTCAGGAAAGCCTTGATCTTCTTGTAAGCAATGTTACAAGCACATTAACAGAATAAGATATTGCTTAATTAATGATGTCCTATTATTTGTACTTTTTCTTACATGCGAAGCTGTATGGTTGTCATACAGCTTCGCAAATTTTAAGGGTATTGGAGGCTAAATGCGAATGCTAAATAAAACAACAGCCGGGGAAGATTATAAAAAAAGGAACTTTTTGACTATATTTACGAAGGGAGATATTTTCTCCAAACTTTCGTATATTATCTGCGGCCTTGCCAATATCAAAAACGGCCAGATCGTAAAAGGTCTTCTTTTTTTGGGGCTTGAGGTATTGTTTTTTATCTTTATGGGGGCAAAGGGCGTAAGACTTCTTGCAGATCTTACTACACTTGGTACAAGTACTCAGTCCATGGTATTTAATGAATCCATTGGAATATATGAGACGGTTCAGGGCGACAATTCCATGCTGATCCTTCTGTTTGGTGTTATTGCCACAGTAGTGACAGCCTGTTTTATAGCAATATGGGTTTTTTCCATATTTTCGGGAGAGCGTGCAAGAGCACTAAAAAGTGCGGGCAAGCACGTTCCTACATTTATAGAAGATGTTAAAAGTCTTGCAAATAAAAATATCCACTTTTTATTTCTTTCGGTTCCGGTGTCAGGACTCCTTATATTTACGGTAATGCCGCTTATCTACATGATCCTTATGGCATTTACCAACTATGATTCTGAGCACCAGCCGCCGGGAAATCTTTTTACCTGGGTAGCGATCAAAAACTTTATTACCCTGCTTTCATCTTCAGACAGGCTTTCGGCTACATTCTGGCCTGTACTTGGGTGGACTTTTATCTGGGGTATATGCGCCACATTTTCCTGCTATTTTGGTGGAATGGCCCTTGCAATAGTTATTAATTCAAAGGGTATTAAATTAAAGAAATTCTGGAGAACGATCTTTGTTATTACATATGCGATCCCGGGATTTATCTCATTAAAATTTGTGGCTACTATGCTTGGTGAGCGCGGTATTTTCAACGTACTTCTTCAAAAATGGGGATTTACCGATGTGGCACTTCCTTTTCTTACCAATACCACATGGGCAAGAGTCAGCGTGATCCTTGTCAATCTTTGGATAGGTGTTCCTGTTACCATGCTTATGGTAAGCGGTATTCTTATGAATATCCCGGGAGAGATATATGAGAGCGCAAAGATAGACGGAGCCGGACCTTTTACGATGTTTAGAAAGATCACCTTTCCGTACATGCTCTTTATTACAACGCCTTACCTAATTTCAAACCTTATAGGAAACTTTAACAACTTTAACGCGATCTACTTCCTTACAGGCGGAGCGCCAAATTCTCTTGATTATTTCAAGGGTGCGGGAAAGACGGATCTTCTTGTTACCTGGCTTTATAAGCTTACAAAAGACAGTAACGACTACAACCTTGCAGCCACTATCGGTATCATTATCTTTGTGATATCCGCTGCCTTTACGCTTATTACTTTCTCCAGGTCCCAGTCTATGAAAAATGAGGAGGGCTTCAGATAATGAAAAAGACCATAATCGGACTTAACCTTGATCATTACTTAAAAGCTATGGCGGGAGCTGTGATCGCATTTCTTGCCATCTTTGCTCCTTATGCGTCAAAAGAAGGAACATCTGTGAGCATGATAAGTGCCCTTTTAAAAAGAGGGGGCTCATACGTAGACTTTATCCTTTTTGGAGCGGTTATCTTTACGGCTTTATCTGCGGTTGCTTCCGTAGTATTGTTTTTTATGACTTCCGTAAAAGGTGTAAGGCTCTGGCAGGTCATAGCCGCAATTCAGACGGTTTTTGTTACGCTTCTTCTTTTTTCAAGTAAGAAGATCCTTGAAAGCACCGGACTTTTTAACAGCTTTCTTAGCAAAAACCTTGGCGTTGGTTTCTTTATCACGCTTGTGGCAGCATATTTTACGCTTATAAACGTTATGAAGGTTACAAGAACAAACAGAGGATATATTCTGCTTACCATTCTTTCTGTGATCTGGCTTTTTCCTGTGCTTTGGATAGTGCTAACCTCACTTCGCGCAGAGCAGGGCTATTACGTTGGATATTTTATACCTCATGGTTTTACGCTTCAAAATTTTGTAAACCTTTTTTCAAATCAAAGCGTGCTGCCTTTTGGAAGATGGTGGCTTAACACATTTATAGTTGCCATCTGCGGATGCGTTTTCAACACCATGATCGTGCTTATGACAGCCTTTATACTTAGCCGTACCCGATTTACTGGAAGAAAAACATTTATGAACATACTTATGATAATCGGTATGTTTCCGGGCTTTATGTCACTTATTGCCGTTTACAACATTTTAAAGGGCTTAGGACTTAATCAGTCGCTTCTTGCTCTTATAGTGGTGGGCGCGGCAGGTGCTGCCATGGGTTATCACGTTACTAAGGGATTTTTTGATACGATTCCAAAGGCACTTGACGAAGCTGCTATCATAGACGGAGCTTCAAGATTTCAGATCTTCAGAAAAATAACTTTACCGCTTTCTAAGTCAATAATCGTTTATATCGCTCTTGGCGGCTTCCTTGGGGCCTGGTCGGATTATATCTTCCCAAGTATGCTTTTTGGAGACAAACAAAGCTCATACACGGTTGCGGTAGGTCTTTTCTGGATGACCGATTTTAGAAGAATAGATACCTACTATACGCAGTTTGCGGCAGGAGCCGTTCTTGTGGCTCTTCCTATAGTCATCCTTTTTGTATGGCTGCAGCGTTTTTATGTTGAAGGACTTTCGGGAGCTGTTAAGGGCTAAAGTGGCTTTTGCGGGTTTACATTATAAATTGCTCTTTCGGAGGAAGAAATGAAAGATAAGAATATTTTTACGGGTAAGGATTACAGGATAACGGTACTTACAGACAGGCTTATCCGTCTTGAATACAAGGCAGACGGTGTTTTTGAAGACAGACCAACAAAAACGGTGGTAAACCGCGATTTTTCAAAAGAAGCAGGCACCTGTGAGATACTTTCAAGGGATGAAGAAAACGGAAATCTTTTTATAGAAACAAAGTCCCTCATCTTAACCTACGACAAAAAGTCCTTTTCTTCCCTTGGCCTTTCCATAAGCCTTAAGGAAGAAAATTCCGTATGGCACTACAGCGTGGTATACGGAAATTCAGACAGAAACTTGTTTGGAACCGCAAGAACCCTTGATTTTACCGACGGATTTACAGAACTTGAACCGGGAATATTTGGCCATAACGGATACGCGGTGCTTGACGATACAAAGAGTCCTGTTTTTGAAAACGGAGAATATATAATGCCTTCATCTGAGGGCAAGGATCTGTACTTTTTTGGATATGGAAAAGATTTTTACGGTGGATTAAAGGCTTTTTATCACCTTTGCGGCAAAAATCCAATGGTTCCGCGCTATGCCCTTGGCAACTGGTGGAGCAGATATTGCAGATATACAGAAGAAAGCTACGGAAAGCTTCTTGACAACTTTGAAAAAGAGCAGATACCTCTTTCTGTAGCGGTTATCGATATGGACTGGCATATTACCAATGTGGATTCAAAATACGGAACAGGCTGGACAGGCTACACATGGGATAAGGAGTGCTTTCCTGATTACAGGCGCTTTCTTAAAACCCTTAAAAAAAGAAACCTGGCACCAACACTTAACCTTCACCCCGCAGACGGCATAAGAGGTTTTGAGTCGATGTACGAAAGGGTTGCAAAAAGATATGGCGCTGATTATAAAAACGAGGAACCTGTAGAGTTTGATATGGCAGATCCAAAGTTCCGCGAGGTTTATTTTGAAGAAGTACTTCACCCGTACGAAGATGCGGGAGTTGCTTTCTGGTGGATAGACTGGCAGCAGGGAACGGGAGAAAACGGAGCCGTAGACCCTCTGTTCCTTCTAAACCATTATCATTACAAAGATATGGAAGATCGCGGAAAAAGACCTATGATCTTTTCAAGATATGCAGGCCCCGGAAGTCACAGATACCCTGTGGGCTTTTCGGGAGATACCAGAACCACATGGAGAAGCCTTGCTTATCAGCCTTATTTTACAGCTACCGCATCAAATATCGGCTACGGATGGTGGAGTCATGATATAGGCGGCCATATGCTGGGAGATAAAGATAACGAGAGGCTTATCCGCTGGATACAGTTTGGTGTCTTCTCGCCTGTAATGCGAATACACTCAAATAACAGCATTTTTGTAAATAAAGAGCCATGGGCGCTTCCTGAGCCTTACCATACCATAATGGCAGAGTTTTTAAGACTTCGTCACAGACTTATACCTTATATTTATTCGGAGCTTGAAAAATCTCATAACGAAGATCTTCCTTTTATCAGGCCTGTGTATTATGAGTATCCTGAAAAGAGAGAAGCCTTTGAGGTTTCAAATGAATACTTCTTTGGAAGCTCTCTTGCTGTATGCAATATTACAGAGCCTGAAGATAAACAGCTTAAGCTTGCAAAAACAAGTGCATTTATTCCTTCGGGAAAATGGTATGACATATTTAGCGGTCATATTTACAGCGGCGAGGGCAGAAAGAGAAAGATCTACAGAGATATAGAGCACATACCTGTACTTTTAAAAGACGGCGGCATTGTCCCTGAATCTCTTGAAGATAAGGAAAACGGAACCGCTAATCCAAAGAATATGCGTATACTCTTTGGGGCAGGTAAAAGCGGAGAATATGAGCTTTATGAGGATGACGGCATTAGCACGGAATACGAAAAAGGCAGCTTTGTTACGACACGCATCGTTATGAAGAGGGAAGATTCGGGCGAGTGCAAGATCGTTATCGGACCGGCAAGAGGAGATTTATCCCTTATCCCTAAAAAAAGATCCTATGAGCTTTGGCTGTACGGACTTTTGGATGCATCTGAGTTTATAACAAACGGCAAAGGTGTAAAAACGGATTATGATGAAGAAAGGCATATTCTAAAGATAATCATTGAAGAAAGATCTGTCAGCGAAGAAATAAGCATAAAGATAAAAGATGCCGCCTTAGCGACAAACGATAAAAAGGCAGAAGTCATAAAACTCCTTGACAGAGCCTGGATAGAGATGGAAAGCAAGGACAGGATATTCTGGGCCTTGGTGGAAAACGAAGGCAATGAGGAAGCTTTCATTGCAAGGCTTAAAGAACTTGACGTAGCAGAAAACCTGAAGGATGCGCTAGGCGAAATATTTGAATAGAGAATAGTGTAGTGTTGAGTGTTTCTGGGGACGGGGTCAGGTTGACATTTTGTTTACAAAATGTTGACCTGACCCCGTCCCCTTGCGCTCCCTCATTTGCTTACAAAATGTTGACCTGACCCTGTCCCCTTGTGCTATTCTGGTCTTTCTTTCATTTGTAGGAAAAATGTGCTATAATACCCTCAAATGCGAAAAACGAGGTACAACTATGTTTAGAATAACAAAAGATACACAGATGGGAGAGCTTTTGCGTACATTCCCTCAGGCAGCAGGAATACTTACAGAGATGGGGATGCACTGCGTTGGCTGTCCGTCTTCTCATACTGAGACTTTAGAGCAGGCAGCCGATGTGCACGGAATGGACGTTGAAGATCTTGTGGAAGATCTTAAGGGCTTCCTTGAAATGTAAAGATATCAGGTATTAGGGATCATAAAAGGAGGATTAAGCTAAGATTATGGAAAAATCAAAAGTTTATTTTACAAGTTTTAAGACAAGCTATACTGAAAACCTTACGCAAAAGCTCCACAGGCTTATGAAACAGGCAGGGTTTGAGAATATTGATTTTACTGACAAATATGCAGCTATAAAGCTTCACTTTGGCGAGCTTGGAAACCTTGCTTTCCTTCGCCCGAACTATGCAAAAGTAGTGGCGGACTACGTTAAAGAGCTTGGAGGCAAGCCTTTCCTTACAGACTGCAATACGCTTTACGTGGGAAGCAGAAAAAATGCCATCGACCACATGGAGACAGCGTATCTTAACGGATTTAACCCGTTTCAGACAGGGTGTCACGTTATCATAGCAGACGGTCTTAAGGGAACAGATGAAGCAAATGTGCCTATCAACCTCGAGTACGTAAAAGAGGCAAAGATCGGTCAGGCTATAATGGATGCCGATGTTTTTATTTCCCTTTCTCATTTCAAAGGACATGAGGAAGCAGGCTTTGGCGGCGCCCTTAAAAATATAGGTATGGGGTGCGGCTCAAGAGCAGGTAAGATGGAGCAGCATTGCGACGGAAAGCCAAGCGTAAAGCAGAGTCTTTGTGTAGGCTGCGGCAGCTGCTACCGCATATGTGCTCATGAGGCTCCTGTTATAAAAAACGGAAAGGCTACCATAGATCACAGCAAGTGCGTTGGCTGCGGCAGATGCCTTGCGGTATGTCCTAAAGATGCAATTCACCAGAAAAATTACGTATCAGGGAAAATGCTTAACTATAAGATAGCAGAATATTCCTATGCGGTTGTTAAAGACAGACCTTGTTTCCACATTTCCCTTATCTGCGATGTATCACCAAACTGTGATTGCCACAGTGAAAACGACATTCCTATCATACCTGATGTGGGAATGCTTGCAAGCTTTGACCCTGTGGCTCTTGATCAGGCGTGCGCCGATCTTGCAAATGCGCAGGAAGCGATAGCGGGAAGCCAGCTTGACGATGCGGTAAAGGAAGGCCATCATCACGAAGACCACGAAGGCCATGACCATTTTTATATGGTACACCCGAATACCGACTGGAGAGACTGCCTTGCTCATGCAGAAGAGATAGGTATCGGAACAAGACAGTATGAGCTTGTTGAAATATAAAAATATAAAAGTGCGCCATCAGGCGCGTTAAAAGAGGTGCAATAAATGACGGAATACGAACAGCTTTGTGAAAAACAGCTTACGAGCGAAGATAAATTTAACGGAAATATCCTTCACGTAAAGTTTGATACGGTAGAGCTTCCGAACGGAAATACCGCTACGAGAGAGGTTATACGCCACATCGGGGCGGTTTGCGTTGTGCCGGTTGACGAAAATGGCAATGTTGTTATGGAGCGCCAGTTCAGGTACCCATTAGACAAGGTTATTTCAGAGATCCCTGCAGGAAAACTTGACAGGCCGGATGAAGACAGGCTCGCTGCTGCAAAGCGCGAACTTCGGGAGGAGACAGGCTATACCGCAGACGAATGGACAGACATAGGTCTTTATCATCCGGCTGCAGCCTACTGCGACGAGACTATAACCATTTATCTTGCAAAGGGGCTTCATAAAGGAGAGCGCAGTCTTGATGATGATGAATTCCTTAACGTAGAGCTTGTGCCTCTTAAAAAACTTGCAGACGAAGTAGTGGCCGGAAACATAACCGACGGCAAGACCCAGGTGGCTATCCTTAAAGCCGCAAGGATACTGGGAGTCTAGTACGCGTGTATCATTATTAACAATTTTGTAAAAAAATTGTTATTGACGAAAGGGATAAAAAGAATTATCTTATTAACGTCGATTAAAAACATTTGTTTACTTACCGGAGGTTATATTGAAGTTTTCAAAGTCACTTAATTCATCGGACAGAAAATACCTTATAAAAAGGATAAAACATATAGAAGAAAATACCCGCTTTACAGAAGCCAAAGACCATATCCAGCACGGAGATACTTCCGTATATATGCATTCTCTTGCAGTGGCTTACGTAAGCCTTGTTATAATCAGAATGCTTGGCTTAAGAAAGGTCAGCATTGCAGGGCTGCTTGTGGGTGCTCTTTTACATGATTACTTCCTTTACGACTGGCATGTGGATTCTCCTTATTCCCTGCACGGTTTCAGACACCCGGGCAGAGCTCTTGAAAATGCCAAGAGGGATTACGAGATAGGAAGGATCGAGGAAAATGTCATTAAAAGACACATGTTCCCGCTTACGCCTACTCCGCCTACCACACGCGAAGGTGTTGTGGTATGTATAGCAGACAAGATATGTTCCACATACGAAGTGTTTGCAAGAAATACATATCCGAAGATGAGAAAAGAACTCAGAATTCAGTAACGGTTTCAGCTCTGTCTATTTTGACAGAGCTGTTTTACAAATAAGAAAAAGGGATAAAAAGATGGATCTGTTTGATTACATGAGAGAAACAAATATGAAAAAGGAGTCACCCCTTGCTTCAAGGCTTCGTCCGCAGACTCTTGACGAAGTGGTGGGGCAGGAGCATATCATAGGAAAAGATAAGCTCCTTTACAGGGCTATCAAGGCAGATAAGCTCAGCTCTGTTATATTTTACGGGCCGCCGGGTACCGGAAAGACCACTCTTGCCAAGGTTATAGCCAATACCACAAGCGCCGAATTTACCCAGATAAACGCTACTGTAGCGGGTAAAAAGGATATGGAAGAAGTGGTGGAAAAGGCAAAGGAAACAGCGGGAGCCTACGGCAAAAAGACCATTCTTTTTATAGATGAGATCCACAGGTTTAACAAAGGGCAGCAGGATTACCTTCTTCCGTTTGTTGAAGACGGAACAGTGGTACTTATAGGAGCCACCACGGAGAATCCTTACTTTGAGGTAAACGGAGCGCTTATTTCAAGGTCTGCCGTATTTGAGCTTAAACCTCTTTCTGCAGAAAATGTAAAAGAGCTTATAAACAGGGCACTTTACGACAAAGAGCGGGGTATGGGCGTATATAACGCATACATGGACGAAGATGCGGTTGATTTCCTTGCAGAGTTATCAAACGGAGATGCAAGAAGTGCGCTTAACGCAGTGGAGCTTGCGGTTCTTACCACAGACAAAGACCCTGACGGAAGGATACATCTTACCACAGACATCATGGCAGAGTGTATCCAGAAGAGAAACCTGCGCTATGACAAAGACGGAGACAATCACTATGATACGATCTCCGCATTTATAAAGAGTATGCGGGGGTCTGACCCTGACGCGGCGGTATATTATCTTGCAAGAATGCTGTACGCGGGAGAAGACATTAAATTTATCGCAAGAAGGATAATGATATGCGCTGCAGAAGACGTGTCAAACGCAGATCCTATGGCGATAGTTGTGGCTACCAATGCGGCCCTTGCGGTAGAACGCATCGGTATGCCGGAAAGCCAGATAATCCTTTCTCAGGCAGCCTCATATGTTGCCTGCGCGCCTAAGAGCAATTCGGCGGTAGAAGCTATATTTGCGGCAAACAGGGCGGTTCAGGAATACGGAAACCTCCCCATTCCGCCTTACCTTCAGGATGCTCATTACAAGGGAGCTGCAAAGCTTGGACACGGACTTGATTACAAGTATGCCCACGACTTCCCAAAGCACTACGCAGATCAGCAGTATCTGCCTGATAAACTTGCCGGGACTATATTTTATCAGCCCAGCGAAAACGGCTATGAAAACAATATAAGAGAGTATTTTAAGTGGATCGGAAAAGAGGGCTACGGAGAGCCTTTGAAAAAAGATGAAAAATAAAATACTATGTACTTAAAAAAGCACAGCGCTAAGCTGTGCTTTTCCTTTACTTTAGAACGCTTATGTGCTAAAATAGTGCCAAATGGGTGCGTGCTTTTTGCGCGTTTTTCCCGCTAAATAAGAATGGAGGATTAAACAATGGCTAGAAAAAGACAGTCAATGGATGGTAACACAGCTGCCGCTCATGTAGCGTATGCCTACACCGAAGTAGCAGGTATTTATCCTATTACACCATCAAGCCCTATGGCAGACTACGTAGATCAGTGGTCAGCAGCAGGACAGAAGAACATTTTCGGCAACAGAGTTAAAGTTGTTGAGATGCAGTCAGAGGCCGGCGCAGCAGGTACAGTACATGGTTCACTTGCAGCAGGTGCCCTTACAACAACATTTACCGCATCACAGGGATTACTCCTTATGATACCTAATATGTACAAGATCGCAGGTGAGCAGCTTCCTTGCGTATTCGACGTATCAGCTCGTACAGTAGCTACACAGTCACTTAACATCTTTGGTGATCACAGTGACGTTTACGCTTGTCGTCAGACAGGTTTTGCTATGCTTGCTGAGAGCAACCCACAGGAAGTTATGGATCTTTCTCCTGTAGCTCATCTTGCAGCTCTTGAAGGAAAGGTTCCTTTCCTTAACTTCTTCGATGGTTTCCGTACATCACACGAGATCCAGAAGATCGAGGTATGGGACTATGAAGATCTTAAAGAGATGTGCAACATGGATGCTGTCAAGGCTTTCCGTGAGCATGCTCTTAACCCTGAGAAGCCTGCTATGCGTGGTTCTCATGAGAACGGTGACGTTTTCTTCCAGCATCGTGAGGCTTGTAACACAGCTTACGACAACCTTCCTGCAGTAGTAGAGAAATACATGCAGAAAGTTAACGCAAAGCTTGGTACAGATTACGATCTCTTCAACTACTACGGTGCTCCTGATGCAGACAGAATTATTATCTGTATGGGTTCATTCTGTGATGTTGCAGAAGAGGTTATTGATTACCTTATGGCACAGGGTGAGAAGGTCGGACTTATCAAAGTTCGTCTTTACAGACCTTGGAGCTCAAAGGCACTCCTTAAGGTTCTTCCAAAGAGCGTTAAGAAGATTGCTGTACTTGACAGAACAAAGGAGCCTGGTTCTCTTGGTGAGCCTCTCTTCCTTGATATCGCTACAACACTCCGCGAGGCAGGTCTTAACGACATTAAGCTTATCGGCGGTCGTTACGGTCTTGGTTCAAAGGATACTCCTCCTTCATCTGTATTCGCTGTATTTACAGAGCTTGCAAAGGATGAGCCAAAGGCAAGATTTACTCTTGGTATCGTAGATGACGTTACAAACCTTTCACTTCCTGAGGTTAAACCGGCTCCTATCACTTCAGCAGCAGGTACTGTTGAGTGTAAGTTCTGGGGTATCGGTGGTGACGGTACAGTCGGAGCCAACAAAGACTCGACCAAGATCATCGGCGATCACACAGACAAATATATTCAGGCATACTTCCAGTATGACTCAAAGAAGACAGGTGGTATCACCATTTCTCACTTAAGATTCGGTGACAAGCCTATCAAGAGCCCATATTACATCAACCAGGCTGACCTCGTTGCATGTCACAACCAGTCATACATCGTTAAGGGTTACAAGATGGTTCAGGATGTTAAGCCGGGCGGAACATTCCTTATCAACTGCCAGTGGTCAGATGAGGAACTTAGCCAGCATCTTAACGCTGAAGCTAAGAGATACATTGCAAAGAACAACATTAAGGTATATACAGTAGACGCTGTAGATATCGCAGGTAAGATCGGTCTTGGCAAGAGAACATCTACAGTTCTTCAGTCAGCTTTCTTTACACTTGCAAACGTACTTCCTGCTGATGAGGCAATCAAGTACATGAAAGAGAAAGTTGTTGCCAAGTTCTCCAAGAAGGGCCAGGATATCGTTGACATGAACTGCCAGGCTATCGATCAGGGTAAAGACGCTCTTCACGTAGTTAACGTTCCTGCTGATTGGGCAAACGCTGTAGACGAGAAGAAAGAGTCTAAGCTTACAGGTCGTCCTGAGGTAGTAGAACTTGTAGAGAACGTTATGAATCCTATCGGACTTATGGATGGTGACAGCCTTCCTGTATCAGCATTCGCTAAGAATCCTGATGGTCAGTTCGTAACAGGTGCTTCTGCTTACGAGAAGCGTGGTACAGCAGTTATGGTTCCACAGTGGGATGCTGAGACATGTCTCCAGTGTAACAGCTGTGCATTCGTATGTTCACATGCTACAATTCGTCCATACATCCTTGACGATGCTGAGGTTAAGGCAGCTCCTTCAAATATCAAGCTTGCTGATTCCAAGCATGCAGTAGCTGAAGGTATGAAGTTTACCATGAGCGTATCTCCTCTTGATTGTATGGGATGCGGCGAGTGTGTAACTGTTTGTCCTGCAGCTGCTAAGGGCGCTCTTAAGATGGTTCCTCAGGAAACACAGCTTGATGAGCAGCCTGTATTCGATTACCTTGTAGCAAATGTTGGCAAGAAAGAGATCAAGCCTGCACTTGTTGAAGGTCCTATCGGTTCACAGTACAACCAGCCACTCCTTGAGTTCTCAGGTTCTTGTGCAGGTTGTGCAGAGACAAGTTATGCAAGACTTATCACACAGCTCTTTGGTGAGCAGATGTACATCTCTAACGCAACAGGATGTTCATCTATCTGGGGTGGTCCTGCAGCTACATCACCATTTACAGTAAACAAAGATTCAAAGCAGGGTCCTGCTTGGGCTAACTCACTTTTCGAGGATAACGCAGAGCACGGCTTTGGTATGTATCTTGGACAGAAAGTAATCCGTGATCAGCAGATCGCTAAACTTGAAGAAATGGCAGCTTCAGACAAGGCAAGTGACAGCTTCAAGGCAGCATTTAATAAATTCATGGAGACAAAGGATTCTACAAAGGAGAACCCTGCAGCAGCTAAGGCTCTTATCGCTGAGCTTGAGAAGGCAGCTAAAGAGGGATGTCCTGTAGCTCCTGAGATTCTTGATAAGAAGCAGTACCTCTCAAAGAAGTCTGTATGGATCTTCGGTGGAGACGGTTGGGCTTACGATATCGGATTCGGTGGTCTCGATCATGTTCTTGCTTCAGGTGAGAATGTTAACGTTATGGTATTTGATACAGAGATGTATTCTAATACAGGTGGACAGGCTTCTAAGGCTTCAAACATCGGTGAAGTTTGTCAGTTCGCAGCAGCAGGTAAAGAGATCGGCAAGAAGAGCCTTGCAGAGATCGCTATGAGCTATGGTTACGTTTACGTAGCCCAGATCGCTCTTGGTGCAAACCCTGCTCAGGCAGCTAAGGTTCTTGCTGAAGCTGAGGCTTACAACGGACCTTCTCTTATCATCGGTTACGCTCCATGTGAGCTCCACGGTGTTAAGGGTGGTATGAACCACTGCCAGGATGAGATGAAGGCAGCTGTTAAGGCTGGTTACTGGAATCTCTTCTCATTCAACCCTGCTCTTAAGGCAGAAGGTAAGAACCCATTCACCCTTACTTCTAAGGATGGAGACGGATCATACCAGAACTTCCTTAACAATGAGACACGTTATACCTCACTTAAGGTTAAGTTCCCAGAGCGTGCCGAGAAACTCTTTGCAGCTTCTGAAGATGCAGCAAAGGCTCGTTACGATCACCTTATGAAGCTCGTAGAGCTTTACAAATAATCCTATGGCAGCTGCAAAAGCAACGTCCTGCGATTATTGTAATAATTATGTTTACGACGAAGATGACGAAACCTATTACTGCGCTGTAGATATGGATGAGGATGATTATGTGAGACTTGTCAGTTCCCGCAAAAATTCCTGCCCTTACTTTGCTAGTAATAATGAGTACGAAGTCGTTAAGCATCAAATGTAGTAATCCTGAGAGCTCCGGTCTTTATGACCGGGGCTCTTTTTTTCTTATTTAAGACTTTTTCTCATGAGTAAAGCGGTATCTATTATTTGTTATAATAGAAAGGCAATATTATAACTATCGGTTATATAGCTCTATTACCTTTTGATATAGTTTAATATTGCATTTAAACTTGATTTATTTTAATCAGAGTATTACAATACAAACATCCAAAGACGCTTTTATAATTTAAAGCGTAAAAAACATAGAAAAGGGAGAATGATTATGAAGGTTATGAAAAAAGTCTTAGCAGTTGCATTAATGGCAGCTATGGTAGTATCCATGACAGCATGTGGCGGAGCGAAGGGTGGCTCTTCTACATGGAAGATCGGAGGCATCGGACCTCTTACAGGCGGTGCAGCACTTTACGGAAACGCAGCTCTTAACGGAGCACAGATTGCAGTAGATGAGATCAACGAAGCCGGCGGAATCAACGGTTATAAGATCGAGTTTAAGGCTGAGGACGATCAGCACGATGCAGAAAAATCAGTTAACGCATATAACTCACTTAAAGACTGGGGTATGCAGGCTCTTTGCGGAACAGTTACCACAACTCCTTGTCTTGCAGTAGCAGAGCTTTCAGCAGAAGATAATATCTTTGAGGTTACTCCTTCTGCATCAAACCCTGACGTAGTTTCACATGACAACTGCTTCCAGGTTTGCTTTACAGATCCTAACCAGGGTTCAGCTTCAGCTAAGTATATCGGAGAGAAGAAGCTTGCTTCAAAGGTAGCTGTTATTTACAACAGTTCAGATTCTTACTCACAGGGTGTTGAAGAGACATTCGTAAAAGAGGCAGCAAATCAGAGCTTTGAGATCGTTGTTGAAACAGCATTTACAGACGATTCAAAGACAGACTTTTCTACACAGCTTCAGCAGTGCCAGGATGCAGGCGCTGAGCTTGTTTTCTGTCCATTCTACTATGAGGTTGCAGCAGTTATCCTTACACAGGCTGATCAGATGGGTTATAAGCCAATCTTCTTTGGTGTAGATGGTATGGATGGTATCCTTGGTGTTGAAAACTTTGATACAAAGCTTGCAGAAGGTGTATATCTCCTTACTCCTTTCGCAGCAGATGCAACAGATGAAAGAACTCAGAAGTTCGTTAAGACATATCAGGACAAGTACGGCGAGACTCCTATCCAGTTTGCAGCTGATGGTTATGATGTAATCTATGTTATCAAGGCAGCAGCAGAGAAGGCAAATCTTAAGCCTGATCAGACTAACGAAGAACTTTGCAAGGCACTTAGCCAGGCTATGACACAGGTAAGTGTTGATGGTCTTACAGGTAATGGTATGACATGGGCAGCTTCAGGTGAAGTAAGCAAGGCTCCTATGGCTGTTATCATCAAAGACGGTGTTTACGTTTCAGTAGAATAGTTTTTTTAACTATATAAAAACAATTCCAATGAGGGGAGAATTCGTAAGCAAAACTTCGAATTACTCCCCGAATTTTTTAAAAACATATTATTTCGCAATATAATTGTATACACGCATTAAGTGTGGTAAGATTAAAAGAAAGCTAAAATAACGTTAGGGGTGTTCTTATGGAACTTGTAAAGTACCTGATCAACGGAATAAGTCTTGGCAGTATTTATGCCATAATAGCTCTTGGGTACACTATGGTATACGGTATCGCAAAGATGCTTAACTTTGCTCATGGTGATATCATTATGGTAGGCTGTTATGTGGTATTTATCTGCATGAGCAATCTTGGGATAGGAGCGATCCCGTCCATTATCCTTTCTGTGGTCATCTGTATCGCTCTTGGTATGACTATCGAGAAGATAGCATATAAGCCGCTTAGAAAGGCTACCAGCCTTGCGGTTCTTATTACCGCCATAGGCGTCAGCTATTTTCTTCAAAACTCGGCGCTTCTTGTATTCGGAGCAAACACAAAATCATTTACCAACGTGGTAACCCTTCCGTCACTTACACTTGCAGGCGGAGAACTTATTATCTCAGGTACCACTATTGTGACTGTTGTCTGCTGTATCGTTATCATGCTGGCACTCACACTGTTTATTAAGAAAACTAAGGCCGGTCAGGCTATGCTTGCGGTCTCGGAAGATAAAGACGCTGCCCAGCTTATGGGTATCAATGTCAACGGAACTATTTCACTTACATTTGCAATCGGCTCAGGTCTTGCAGCCATCGCAGGCGTTCTCTTTTGCTCAGCTTACCCGACGCTTACTCCGTTTATCGGTTCTATGCCGGGTATCAAAGCATTTACGGCGGCTGTATTTGGAGGTATCGGTTCTATACCGGGAGCTCTTATCGGAGGTATTCTTCTTGGTATAATCGAGATCCTTGGAAAGGCTTATATTTCAACACAGCTTTCTGATGCCATAGCATTTGCAGTGCTTATTATAGTACTTCTTGTTAAGCCTTCGGGTATGCTTGGCGAGAATATACGAGAGAAAGTTTAAGGGGGGAAGCCAGATATGAAAAAGACTACAAAACAGACCCTTATAACTTTAGGTATGGTACTTGCCTGCTACGCAGTGGTAGAAATTCTTATGGCACTTGGACTTGTGTCTTCTCTTATGAAAGGCGTTCTTGTTCCTGTTTGTATTTATTCTCTTTGTGCTATAGGGCTTAATATATGCGTTGGCTATCTTGGAGAACTTTCCCTTGGCCATGCAGGCTTTATGTGCGTGGGAGCTTTTTCGGGAGCTCTGTGTACTAAGTTTCTTGAGGGTTTTATACACAACAAAGCGATCCTTTTTATAATTGCCTTATTTGTTGGAGTATGTATGGCAGCACTTTTTGGCTTCCTTATCGGAATCCCGGTATTAAGGCTTAACGGTGACTACCTTGCTATTGTTACCCTTGCCTTTGGCGAGATCATAAAGAATATCATTAATAATATTTATATCGCAAAGGACGGAAGCGGGTACCGCTTTGCATTTATCAATTCTAAGACAATAGAGCTTGGAGAAGAGGGAACCTGGATATTAAACGGACCGCAGGGAATTTCAAAGATCCCTCGTATTTCAAACTTTACTATCGGTATAGTGCTTATCCTTATCGTACTTGTTATTTCCTACAACCTTGTAAATTCAAGGACCGGCCGTGCGATCATGTCTATAAGAGATAACAGGATCGCAGCAGAATCCATAGGTATCAATGTTACAAAATACAAGATGCTTGCGTTTGTGATCTCTGCGGCTATAGCAGGAGCGGGCGGAGTTCTTTATGCCCACAACCTTTCCACCATTACGGCCACACCTACAAACTTTGGCTATAATATGTCTATTATGATCCTTGTATTTGTGGTGCTTGGCGGTATGGGTTCCTTTAGAGGCTCTATTATAGCGGCAGCGCTTCTTACACTTCTTCCTGAGATGCTGCGTGGTCTTTCTGACTATCGTATGCTTATCTATTCTATCGTCCTTATTGCCATGATGCTCTTTAACTGGGCACCAAAGAGCAGAGAGTGGAGAGATATGATGGTGGAGAAGTTCAAAGAAAAAAGACTTAAAAAGGAGGTAGATTAGTTATGGCAGTACTTGAAGTAACCAATCTTGGCATATCCTTTGGCGGTCTTCGTGCGGTAGACGGTTTTAACGTAAAGATAGAAGAGGGGCAGCTTTACGGTCTTATCGGGCCAAACGGTGCAGGCAAGACCACGGTATTTAACCTTCTTACAGGGGTTTATAAACCAACAGACGGAAAGATACTTCTCTGCGGAAAAGATATAACGGGTAAGACTACAGCCGAGATAAACAGAGAAGGTATCGCAAGAACCTTCCAGAATATCAGACTTTTTAAAGGGCTCACCGTTCTTGATAATGTTAAGACAGCCCTTATGAATAAGTACAAATACAGTACGCTTGAGGGTATCTTAAGACTTCCTAAATACAGAAAAGTTGAAAAGGCCATGAACGAGCGAGCTATGGAGCTTTTAAAGATCTTTGAGCTTGACGGGCAGGCTGATTACCTTGCATCAAACCTTCCATACGGAAAGCAAAGGAAGCTTGAGATAGCAAGAGCCATGGCAACAGAGCCAAAACTTCTTCTGCTTGATGAGCCGGCAGCCGGCATGAATCCAAACGAGACGGAAGAACTTATGAATACCATACGTTTTGTAAGAGATACTTTTAATCTTACTATCCTTCTTATTGAACATGACATGAAACTGGTTTCCGGAATATGCGAAGAGATCTACGTTCTTAATTTCGGACGGGAATTAGCTAAAGGTGAGACAAGCGAGGTTTTAAAGAACCCTGAGGTTATCACCGCATATCTTGGAGAATAGGAGTGAAGTATCATGGCAATGTTAACAGTTAAAGATCTGAATGTATATTACGGCGTGATACACGCCATAAAAGATGTCTCCTTTGAAGTTGAGCAGGGAGAGGTAATTGCACTTCTTGGTGCAAACGGAGCCGGCAAAACAACCATCCTTCACACCATTACAGGGCTTCTTACTCCAAAGAGCGGAAGTATTGAATTTGAAGGAACAGACCTTGTAAAGACACCGGCGCATAAGATAGTTTCTCTTGGTATGGCTCATGTTCCGGAAGGAAGACGAGTATTTTCGCAGCTTTCGGTTTATGAAAACCTTAAGCTTGGTGCATACACAAGAAAAGACAAAAATGAGATAGAAGAGTCGTTAAGAACGGTTTATAAGCGATTCCCAAGGCTTGAAGAAAGAAAGAATCAGATAGCGGGAACATTATCAGGCGGTGAGCAGCAGATGCTTGCCATGGGCAGAGCGCTTATGAGCCATCCGAAGATCATTTTGCTTGATGAGCCGTCAATGGGACTTTCACCTCTTCTCGTTTCTGAAATATTTGATATAATAAGAGTGATAAGCGAGAGTGGCACTACGGTTCTTCTTGTAGAGCAAAATGCCAAAAAGAGCCTTGAGATCGCAGATAGAGCCTACGTGCTTGAAACAGGAAGCATCGCACTTTCCGGAAAAGCTTCCGATATGATGAACGATCCTAAGGTTAAGAGCGCTTATCTTGGAGAATAGACAGGATTTGGAGGAAAGTTATGGGTTACGTTATAACTATAGCCAGAGGATATGGCAGCGGCGGAAAAACTGTTGGAAAAATGCTTGCAGAAGATCTCGGAATACATTATTATGACAGAGAACTTATGCGACTGGCGTCAGACAACAGCGGTATAAACGAAGAGCTTTTTGTAAAAGCAGATGAAAGAGTCAAGCAGAATCCGCTGTTTAAGCTATTTAAGAAAGAATATAAAGGCGAGGATATAAAGCCTGACAGCGACGATTATATTTCAAACGACAACCTTTTTAATCTTCAGAGCAAGGTTATAAGAGATCTTGCCGAGAGCGGAGAAAGCTGCGTTATCGTAGGTCGCTGTGCCGATTATGTTCTTAAAGATTATGATAATGTTATAAAGATCTATGTTCATGCTTCTCTTCCAGACTGTGTCAAGAGACTGCAGGGGATGATGAGCGGCAGCGCAAAAGAACTTGAAAAGAAGGTTATAACCACAGACAAGTTCAGAGCCGATTACTACAGGTATTATACCGGCCGTGAATGGGATAATGCAGGAAACTATGACCTGTGCCTTAACAGCGCGGATCTTGGCTTTGAAAAGTGCGTAGAGATCACCAAAGCATATCTTAAGATAAGGCTTGGAGACGACATTATAAAATAAACGATCAAAAGGGGGCCGCATTGTTTACGGCCCTCTTATTTTGTTAAGGAGTTTTTTGATGAATCTATTAACCGCTGAAAATATCAGCAGATCATTTACGGAAAAAGTGCTTTTTGAAGATGTGAGCCTCGGAATATCAGATACCGACCGTATCGGGCTTATCGGAGTTAACGGAACCGGAAAATCCACACTTTTAAAAGTGCTGGCGGGGGAGCTTTCGCCTGATAGCGGCAAGGTAACAAAGGGTAATAACGTTACCATCGAATACCTTCCTCAAAATCCGGTGTTTGATGATGGACTTTCCGTTTTGCAAAATGTTATTAAAGATAAAAAGCCCAAAAAAGAGAACTGGAATATGGAAGGGGAAGCAAGGAGCATGCTTCTGAAGCTTGGCATAGAAGACCCTGACGGAAAACCTTCTATCCTTTCAGGAGGCCAGAGGAAAAGGGCTTCACTTGTACGCGCTCTTCTTGCAGATGCAGATATACTTATACTTGACGAGCCTACAAACCACCTTGACAGCTATATGAGTGAGTGGCTTGAAGGCTATCTTAAGAGCCTTAGATCTGCTCTTGTTATGATCACCCACGACAGATATTTTCTTGACAGCGTGACAAACAGGATAATCGAGCTTGATAAGGGAAAGCTTTACTCTTATCAGGGTGGCTACGAGAAATTCTTAGAGCTTAAGGCTGAGCGAGAGGAAATGGCTCTTGCCACAGAACGTAAGCTTGCGACGCTTTACAGGAAAGACCTTGAATGGATGATGCGGGGCGCAAGAGCAAGGTCCACTAAGCAAAAGGCCCACATTGACCGTTTTAATGAACTTGCAAACAGGGAAAGGCCGGAAAAAGAGACAGAGCTTGTTATGGGAAGCGTAAGCAGCAGGCTTGGCAGGACCATAATAGAGATAAACGGCATTTCAAAGAGCTTTGGCGATAAAAAACTCTTTGAAGATTTTTCTTATTCTTTTGTAAAGGGCGACAGAGTCGGAATAGTAGGCCACAACGGATGCGGAAAGTCGACACTTTTAAAGACCATAATAGGACAGATAACGCCGGATGCCGGAAGCATCACTATTGGTCAGACCGTAAAGATCGGTTATTTTTCTCAGGAAAACGAGGAATTTGACGGAAAACAAAGAGTTATAGATTCCGTAAAGGATATAGCTGAGTACATAGTAACTGACGAAGGCCATGTTACGGCGGCAAAGATGCTTGAAAGATTCCTTTTTGAGGGCGGTATCCAGTACGAACCTATAGAAAAGCTCTCAGGAGGAGAAAGACGAAGGCTTGGACTTTTACATATCCTTATGGGAGCTCCGAATGTACTTATACTTGACGAGCCTACAAACGACCTTGATATCAAGACTCTTTCAATACTTGAAGACTATCTTGACACCTTTAACGGCATAGTCATTACCGTATCCCACGACAGATACTTCCTTGACCGTGTGGCTGCGCGTATATTTGCCTTTGAAGAAGAAGGCGGAAAACACCTTGTAAGAAAATATGAGGGCGGCTATTCTGATTACTACGCAAAGAGCGGAGCTGTGCTTGGTCTGTTTAGTGCGGGCAGTTCAGAAGTAAAGATGCCCGGCAGCGGCAAACAGGATTATGACAGCATGAAGGAAAACCGCAACAAGAAGCTTAAGTTTACTTATGCAGAAAGCAAGGAATTTGAGACTATCGATGATGAGATAGAAAAACTTGAAAAACGTATATCAGAGCTTGACGAAGAGATAATAAAAAATGCGTCTGATTACGGAAAGCTTAACAGGCTCACTTTAGAAAAGAACGAACTTGAAGAAAAACTTGACTTTAAGATGGAAAGATGGGAATATCTTAACGAGTTAAAAGAGAAGATAGACGCGCAGTAAAAGATACCCCTTTGCTTTAAACCACAAAGTTTAAAGCTTAGGGGTATCTTTGTTCCGGATTTGCAAGAAAGCTTCACGTTCTTATTCTTGCTTTCTTGCAAAGAGCGGAACTTCCTTAATCAATATGCCACGATTATTCCGCCGTCATTTGCATAGGTGGTACTTACGCCGCCCATATTGACAACGATAATGTCTTTAAAATGTACAAGGGCCGAAATGGCATTTTTAGCAAGCTCGGCACGCTCAGGTGTGTTGCAGTGAGAGATACCAAGGATCCTGTTTTCAGGGTGATCGTCAGGATTACTTGAAGCAGCAGCTTCTTTCATCTCTTTTGCTATGTGCTCTGCCATAAGCTTTATAGACTTGTTTGTACCTCTGGCCTGATCTAAACGGTCTATCTTTCCTTCAACCGTTCCCATCATAATAGGCTTTATGTTAAGGGTGCTTATAACAAGGAAAGCAAGGTTGTTGATACGTCCGTTCTTGCGGAAGGTCTCAAGTGTATCAAGGATAAATCTTGTCTGCTTTCTTTCTCTGTATTTTTCAGCGATCTCAACTGTTTCTTCAAAGGACTTGCCTGCTTCTTTGCACTCTATTATCTTCATAACGATAAGAGTCTGACCGACTGAAGCCGAGCAGGAGTCAAATACGTGGATCTTGGCGTCAGGGTGATCTTCAAGGTAAAGGTTGCGCGCAAGCACAGCGCTTCCGTAAGAGCCTGAAAGAGCACCGCTTAAGGTTACCACATAAACCTCGTCCGCCTTATCAAAGTGCTTCATAAAAGCTTCCGGGGAAGGACAGGCTGATTTTGGATAATCCTTGCTGTTTTTTACCGTCTCAATAAAAGAAAGCTGGTCAAAAGTCTCGTCATCTATAATAGTCTTGCCTTCAATTTCAAGAGTAAGAGGAGCCGAGAAGATATTCGGCATGCTTTTTAATTCATCTGTGAGATCAGTGCAACTGTCTCCGATAATAACATAAGACATACTTTTCCACATCCTTTTTCTATGTAGTAATCAAAACTACTTTTGATAGCAATTGTTACCTCTTGCGTAACTCCCCTTATAATAACAGATATATCTGGGCTTGTAAACCCATTTTACAAAAAGTTAACATTTATTGTTAAAGTTATACAAACTCGCGGCTTTTGGCAAATATATGCTTGCATTTTGAGGGCAAATAGTTCAATATAATTGTATGGAAAACTTGCTTTTTCAAATCTTGTTTTTGGAGGAAAACAATGGCAGAATATGTTATTACTACAGATACCACCAGCGACCTTCCCGAAAGTTACCTCGCTGAAAACGGTATCAAGACACTAAAACTGGGATACACTATTGACGGGGTTACATATGGAAAAGAAAAGAATCTTGATCTTAAAGAATTTTATGCGTTGATGAGGGCTAAAAAGATGCCTACCACCAATGCCTGCAATCCTGAGGATGCTCTTGAGGTTTTTGAAGGCTATTTAAAGGAAGGCAAAGATATTTTACATATAGCATTTTCATCAGGTCTTTCTACAAGCTACAACAGCGCCATGATCGCAAAGAACGAGCTTGATGACAAGTATCCTGAAAGAAAGATAATCGTAGTTGATTCTCTTTGCGCATCCCTTGGTGAAGGTCTTCTTGTTCATAAGGCTGTTTGCAACCGCAAGGCGGGAATGAGTGTGGAAGAGAACGGCAAATGGTGTGAAGATCACAAATTAAACGTTTGCCATCAGTTTACAGTAGACGATCTTTTCAATCTTCAAAGAGGCGGCAGAGTTTCTAAGACTGTAGCAGTTATCGGAACTCTTGTAAATGTTAAACCTGTGCTTCATGTAGACAACGAAGGTCATCTTATCCCTCTTTGCAATGTAAGAGGTCGTAAGAAATCCCTTATTACTCTTGTGGATAACATGGAAGAAGCAATAAAGGGCTGTGACCTTGAAAATGATATCGTATTTATAAGCCACGGCGATTCCGAAGAGGACGCTAAGTTTGTGGCAGATCAGGTTAAGAGCAGATTTGGTATTGACAGTTTCCTTATCAATATCATAAGCCCTACCATCGGTGCTCATGCAGGCCCGGGTACAATTGCTCTTTTCCACATGGGTACTTCCAGATAAGGAGGCGTTATTTATGGACCATACCGGACTTATTATGAAGATGATGGAACATGACAAGTACAATGCTCACAGGATCCAGCATTTTCTTAAAGTTTATGAGTTTGCAAGACTTATAGGTGAGGGTGAAGGGATCTCAAAAGAATTATCTGATATCCTTTACACTGCGGCTTTGGTACATGACATCGGTATCAAAGCAAGCGAGGAAAAGTACGGAGATGACAGCGGAGCGCATCAGGAAGAGATGGGACCGGAGCTCGCAAGAGAACTGCTTTCTTCTTTAGATTATGAAGAGAATGTTATAGACAGAGTTTGTTATCTTGTGGCACATCACCATACATACCACGATATTGACGGAATGGATTATCAGATCCTTATAGAAGCCGATTTTCTTGTAAATATGTATGAAAGACACATGGACGCACCTGCCTGCAGAAGCGTATATGAAAGGATCTTCCGTACCACTACAGGAAAGAGGATCTGCAGAAGAATGTACGAAGTAAGAGATTAATAATTTTATTTAAAACAAAAAGGCATATCTTTTTACCAAAGCGGTAAAAAGATATGCCTTTTTTATAGATAAAAAAGAAGCCGGAAATCAGACTCGAACTGACGACCCCTTCATTACGAGTGAAGTGCTCTACCGACTGAGCTATTCCGGCAACGAAGTATATTATAAAGGATGGGACTACAAAAGTAAAGGTTAAAAATTATTAAAATAAATTGTAAAGAATAGCACTTCTGTAACCGATATATGTTTCGTGCATGGAGGCAAAGCGTTCGTGAATCGCCGTTCACATAACTTTTGTGAATTTTACATAAAGAAAATTTGCAATTTTAATTGTAATGGTAATTCACTTATGCTAAAATTAATAGTATGTAGAAACTATCAAAAGATAGTTTAGAAGAACTTGGAGACTATAATGGATTGTATCGAAGCAATTAGAGCTAATCTGATCCTTGCCATGGATGGCACTATACTGGAGACAGATGAGGGGATTCTGGGATTAACCGGTTACTCCGCTGCGGAAATGGGAGAGCAGTTTCAAAATAAGCTTTCCTACCTTATATATGTTGATGATTTTGAAAAGTTTCCGCTGGCGTATAACAGATCTAAGTTTCAGGGTGAGTACTTTGAGACTTCATTCCGCATCTTGAAAAAAGACGGTGGCAGAGCCGATGTCTTTATGTATGGTATGTTTACAACCCACGTTGTATACGGCGATGTTATCAGATGTGTATGTGTCGACGTATCGGCAAAGGGCGGTGCTACCGGACTTGTTGATTCGCTCAGAGCAGACCTTAAAAAAGCAGAAGAAAAATATCGTATCCTTTCCGAATTACAGGATGGGGTCTATTTTGAGTACGATATTTTCAAAGACACTATTACGTTTTTTGGAGCCGATAAGGTCGAAGAAAACAGAAT
>JAEEOQ010000112.1 GCA_016284355.1 Lachnospiraceae bacterium | reverse complement strand
TATTCTTTTAGCTTTATATGGAGAACGATATCTCATATTGCCTATACAGATTCCGCTTCGAGGATCTGCTGCGTGAACGATCTTTCCGCCTCCGATGTACATAGCAACGTGGCTGACTACGCCTGAGTTGTTGGTATAAAAGATAAGGTCTCCCGGTACAACATCGTTTATAGATACTTCGTAGCCGCTTGTTCTGCACTGGCTTCTTGAATCTCTTGCGATGGTGATACCAAAGTTCTTATATACCTGCTGTACAAAGCCGGAGCAATCGCAGCCGTTTGTAAGACTGGTTCCGCCGTATACGTATCTGTTACCCACGAATTTCTTTGCAAAAGCAACAATCTCGTCTGCCATATCAGGTACGTACTCGTACTCAACTACTTCACCGTCAAAGTTATCATCTTTGGTGTCTTTGTCTTTATCTTTGCTGCTGTTTTTATCTTTAGCTTTCTTAGCGTCTTCTTTTGCTTTCTTAGCCGCTTCTTCTCTGGCTTTCTTTGCAGCGGCTTCTCTTGCAGCCTGCTGTTCCTGCTGACGCTTTAAGGCTTCTTCAGCTTCCTTCTGACGCTGAATCTCTGCCTGCTCTTCTTCTATAGTAATTGCATGTTCAAACTGTACGTCAATATCAACATATTCGGAATAAACATAACCGGTGATATCTCCGTCATCCATAGAGATCTCATACCAGTCTTTGTCTACTACTCTTACAACAAGGAGTTTTTCGTCGTGTGCAACAACTGTAGCGATCTTTGCTTCAAGGCTAGGCTCCATACGGATACGAAGGCCGTCTACATTAACTGTAGCCCATCTGGTTCCGTATTTATCAACAAGTTCTTCCGCATCAAAGCCGATAGCAAGGAAATCTGCATTGATATAACCTTTTGCATTTCCAGATTTGATCTTTACCCATTCACCTTTTCGCTCTAAAATAGTAGCGGCGCAGCCCTTGTAAAGCTTACCTACTATCTCGCTGTCGGTATTAGGTTCCTTACGGATGTTAACATAATTTGAAGCTATGGAGATACCAACATTTTCAAACTCGGATACCTCTTTAGCGGTAACTGTCTCTTTTTTTGACGCTTTAACGCTTGTCTTCTTTACTGTCTTTTTGTTTGTATAAAACTTGTCGAGCTGCCTTGTAATACCTGCAACTCCCACATCAGATACAACCTTTGCGCTTACAGGAGTAACTCCTGCTGTAAATATAACACCGGCAGCGGCAAGTACTATACCTGCTTTTGCCAGATCCTTTCTAAAACCCATATGAACGCCTCCAAACATTATTTCCCAAACTGTATATAAATAGCTTAAAATCAAAAATAGAAAGAATTGTTAACTATTTGTAATAATTCTTTCTATTATTGTAGCACGTTCATATATGGGCTGTCAACACATTAGACGCCTTTATTTATTATTTTTGCAATTTTGTGACCGTTATTTTTTCTTATTAATTAAGAACAATGACTCCATGCTCTACAAGAAGGGCAAAAGTGATATAGCAAATACATAAGGCCATACCTATAAAAAGCGGTATTGAAAGCAGGTTTCCTCTTTTCTCTCTTTTAACAATACTTACAAGGTTTGCGGTGCGACCTTCGATGCGGGACATGATCACAAGGAAAAGTACCGCAAGGGCGGTAGGCACAATAGCTGTGGCAGCAAGTGCAAGGAGCGTTGTTCCTGTTATGGCAGTCTGCTCAGCAAGCTCTGTCATAGAACCAAGTGAATCGCCAAACAACGAAAAAACGTATACAAGGCTTGTGGAAAAACCATTTATGCAAAAATGCACTACCATGCTTGATACAAGACTTCCCGTAGTTTCAACAAGTATGGCAAAAATACAGCCCATTGCAAAAGCATATACAAACTGGTTAAGGTTCATGTGCATAAGTCCAAATAAAAAGCCGCTTAAGATAACCGCACCAAGAGATGAAACACGGCTGTACTCGCTGTAAAAAACTCCTCTGTATACGGTTTCCTCAACTACCGCAGGGGCAACCGCCATAATGAGCATGCCAGCAACATAAGGAACCGTCTCAGGAAGGTTTTGTGTAACGCCAAGCACCTGATTTTCGGTAAATAAAAGTGAAAACGCATTAAGCAGAGTCATAAAAGGCATAATGCAGGCCGCAAAGACCGGCAGCAAAAGCAACGTCCCGATCTTTATCTTCTTTATACGAAGGATCTTAAGCGGATTTTCTCTTGCAACAAGAAGAAAAAGGAATGTAGGTATAAGGACCATGCCTTCTGTTATAAACACATTAGCCGCAAGTGGCAAAGGCTCCGTAAGAAGCGCTGACATAAGAAAATTACCACCAAGATAAATAAGGATCGTAACGAGAAATGTAACATTTACAAGTTTTACTCTGTTCATAAGGAACCCCCGAATTGTTTTAATGCTCACATTATATCATATCAGTCCGCTTAATTAAATTAAAAATGGATAAGAAAGATATCTGCTTGACAAACCGCGCCTGCTAATATATAGTGGTACGGATAACAGATGGAACTGATTTTACTTTTAGAACGGAGAGACAAATATGTTTGAACTTGGAAAAATGCAGGTACTTAAAGTACTTAAGAAAACCCCTATCGGTGTATATTTATATGACGGGGAAAATGAGGGCGAAAAGATCCTTCTTCCTATTAAACAGGTTCCAAAGGAAACTGAAGTAGGTGATGAGATAAACGTCTTTATTTACAAGGATTCTGAAGACAGACCGATCGCCACTACTCAGACCCCCGCTCTTACTCTTGGCGGTGTCACCGTTCTTCCTGTAAAGGAAGTAACAAAGATCGGCGCCTTTCTTTCATGGGGCCTTACAAAAGACCTTTTTCTCCCTTTTAAGCAGCAGACTTACAAGGTAAAGCCCGGCGACTACGTACTTGTTACCCTGTATCTTGATAAGAGCGAAAGACTTTGCGCTTCTATGAAGGTTTACGATCTTCTTAGTACAGATTCCCCTTACGAGAAGGACTCAACCGTACGAGGTATCGTATATGAAGTAAGCGATAATTTCGGTGCTTTTGTAGCTGTAGATAACAGATACTCAGGCCTTATACCAAAGAAAGAGATCTTTAAACCTATACTTCCGGGTACCCTTATAGAGGCAAGAGTAGACAGAGTCAAGCCTGACGGCAAGCTTGATCTTTCCCTTCGTGAAAGCTCTTACCTGCAGCTTGAGCCAGACTCAGAAGAGATTCTTACTAAACTTAAGGCAGCAGGCGGCTTCCTTCCTTTCCACGACAAGTCTGATGCGGAAGAGATAAAGAATTATTTTAAAATGAGCAAAGCGGCTTTTAAAAGAGCCATAGGTCACCTTTATAAAGACGGCAATATCGTAATAGAAGAAGGCGGCATCAGATTAAAAGAAGAATAAACAAAGCGGCTATCACGTGAAAATCCCCTGCTTATAAAGCAGGGGATATTTTTGCGATTAGTTATCAAGGAATCTCATCTTGTCCTTTTCTTTTTCTTTCTTCTTTGGCTCAACCTTTGGTTTCTCGTAGAGATTCTGGAACTGGTTAGCCATACGAGTCTTACAGGAATCGCAGAAACGTCCGGTACGGATCATCTTTCCGCAGCCTTCGCACTCGATACCGATCTGGGACTCTTCTGAGAAAGCAAGTCTTTCTTCACGGATCCATCTCTTGATCTGAGCAACAGAAACCTCACACTCTTCAGCAACTACCTGGATATTTGCATGTGGGTTCTCGCGAACATACTCTTTTGTGATCTCAAATTTCTCATCAAGCTTCTTAAGGCAAGACGGACAAAGAGGAACACCGCCCATATAGTTAAAAAGCATTCCACATCCTTTACAGTTACGTACTTCCATGTTAACAATTCCTCCTATTTTTTAGACAGATCCTCTCGCCACACACATACAGCACACATAAATACTTCCCGCTCCGGCACCAATAAGGGCCTTTGAACAGGCATCAGCCGTACTTCCTGTGGTATAGATATCATCTACCAGCAATACCTTCTCAAGATAGATATCATAGGACTTGCTCTTTTTATTTATTCCAAAGGCGGAGCTTAAGTTTTTAGCTCTTTCTTTGGGCGTAAGCTCTTTTTGCGGCTTTGTATTTACAGTGCGGATAAGAAGGTCTGTAACCAGCGGAACGTTAAGCTCTGCCGCAATATACTTTGCCACAAGCTCAGCCTGGTTATAACCTCTAAGCGCTCTTCTAGCTCCGTGTACCGGAACAGGAATAACCGCGTCAAACCCGGTCTCTTTAAATACTTCGCCATAAGTTTTAAGTATCTCTTCAGCGTAAAACTGCGCATACTCCTGTCTGCCGTGATATTTAAAACGGGCAATGGAAGCACTCATGGCATCGTCATAATTCCATATGGCGTATACCTTTTCAAAAGAGTGGCCACCCTCAAGACAGTCGCTGCAAAACTCCTCATCTTCAGGAATCTCTTTTCCGCACATAAGACACCTGTTACCCTTTAATACAGGCAGTACGGCGCGACATTTAGCACAGACCTTATCGCCTTTTCCGATCATAACGCTGTCGCATACGACGCAGCGCCTCGGAAACAGTAAATCAAGTAATCCCGTAACAGTAAACCCCCATAAACCAAGTATGATTATTTTATCACACAGCTAATTAACTTTCAAGACGGAAAAATGACCGCAAATCAGCAAACATGCGTAGATGCGGTCATAAGAACACTATAAAATATTTAATGACGAAATTAAGTTTTGCTTATCATTTTTCCCCGAGCCGGTCTTAGGTATGGATGCAAGCGTTATAATGCGGGAAGGAAGTTCGTTTTTCTTAAGTTTTCCTGCAATTTCCCTAAGAATGATTTCGCTTCCCGCCTCTCCGGTAACAAAAACCACGGGAACTTCTCCGCAAATACTGTCCTTTACTCCAACTGCCGCTGCCTCTCGTACTCCTTTTACAGAAAGGACAGCCTCTTCGATTTTTCTTAAGGAGATATTATTTCCGTTCCTTATTATTATCTCCTTAATGCGTCCTGTTAGATGAAGCACACCGGTCTCATCAAAAAAGCCAAGGTCTCCGGTCTTAAAAAAGCCTGAAGTTTCGATTATCTTACCGTCATTTACGTACCCGATCATAAGGCTTTCCCCAGAAACACAGACTTCCCCTTCTGTCCCGGCAATAACTTCATTTCCTTTTTCATCGGTTATGATAACGGTGCTGTAGTTGTATTTTCTGCCCACACCGGAATTCCTTACGCAAGCGGGATCATCCGCCTCGGCTATAGTAATACTCGGACACTCGCTCATGCCATAAACAGGTATCAGCCTTATACCAAGCCCCTCTTCGATTCTGCCAAATTCGCTTTTTGTACACGGCGCCCCTCCGATAAAACCAACCCTCAACGAGGACACATCATGCCAGATTGCCCTGCTTGCAAGATTAAGATAATAGGAGGGCACGGAATTTATCCTTGTTATGCGCTTTTTTTCAATAAACTCAAGAACATCGTCGGCATCTGTTCCCTTCGGAAAAGCCACCGCATAACGGAGCACTACTGCCCCAACCACAAGAACAAGCCCGAAAATGTGAGAAAGCGGCAAGATTCCAAGCGCGATATCATCCAGGCAATAATCTCCAAAATACCCGGCATCCGTAAGGTTATTGATAATGCTGTACTGGCTGTGAAGCACAAGTTTAAAATCCCCTTCACTTCCCGAAGTACATATCATGACAGAAGGAGCTTTTGCATCGCCGGATTCCTTAAAGCAACAGGATACCGGCTCAAATACGGCATCAAGTCCGTTATGTGAAACAACGGTCCACTTACCGTTTTCCCCCGTAATGTATTTTTCCGATCTGTCTTTATTAGCTACACAAAAGAAATCAAGAACATTTACGTGAGAGTCTACGGTATAGGCTACCGCCCCTATTGCCATAAGCGCAAAAAGAAAACATATGCTCTCTGCATTTCTTTCCATACGCACAGTGACGATCATACCTTGCTTAATCCCAAGATTTTGCATCCAGGCTGCTCTCTCATCAACCATATGAAGGATCTGTGCAACCGAAAACATCTCCTCTTCTTCCATAAAAAGAGGCTTATCCGGGCACTCCTTCGAATATTCTTTTAATAATTCATATAATGTTTTTGTAACAGGCGCTGCAACATTACCCTTCATCTGCAACCTTTCTTTCATCCTCAGGGAATATGACCTTATTTACAAAGAAAAAAACCACCATTGAAACACCGCCATTTAGTACAGTGGTTCCGATGTTATAAAGCCAGGAAGGAACATAAAGTCCCGCAACTGCTATCCAGATACAGTTAACCGAATTAACAATACAAGTAATAAGGCAAAAGGCCAAAAGATACCAAAGAGCCTGTTTTACTATGTTTCCTTTGCTTCTGAACACAAAGCTTCTTTGGATAGGAAAGTTTATAACCTCTCCCACCACCATAGCTATCATATATGCGCAAAAATAAGGAAGCCCGCCGTGAAGCGCGTCATAACCGATTATATTCCATTTGAAAGTTTCACCAAGTATTGTAATGTCAATACCCGGAAAGCCAAAATCAATAACCGGAAGCCTTGAAAATGCTGCCGGAAGAAACTGAAGGAGCAAATACTTAAAAACCGTGATAAGGTTACTCACTATAACAAAAAGTCCGCCTTCACGTATCCATTTTGCAGTTTTGGGATTCCTGTCTTCAAAGACTTTCCATATATTAAGCAATTTATCCATTGCCTTATTCTCCTTTAGCAAGTTTTTTTATATACTTCTTAGAAGCAGAAAGATTAGCAAAGAAATCGCGTATGACACTGCCAAGTCCTTTCCAGAAATGGCCGTTTACCATAAATACGATGTCATCAACCATTGCCTCGCTCACCATTCCGCCTGCCATCTTTGCAAGGGCGCGGAAAGGCATGTTATAAATAAAGAGTATGTTAAGATCGGGAATTCCTTTTCTTTCACTCTTTTCCTTTAGGCCGTTTAAGATCTTATATACAAATCTGGCAAATTCTGACCTTGAGTATTTCATCTGACAGATCGCGTCATTCTTTTCAAGAACTCTTCCCCAGTTGCCGTCAGGGATCGGTCTGCCCAAAAGTGATTCAAATTCGCTGTCAGAAACATTTCTGATATCACATGTATCATAACAGGTCTGTTCCGTGCCTTCTTCATAATGAACACCGTTAAGCGAAAGTACACAGCTAAGTCTGATATCAGAAACGTTTGCAGCAGCATACACCTCGTAGTCTCCTTCATAAACCACAAACTTATTCATATAGGTATCAAAACTTCGAAATGCAGTCTCATCAAGATCTATCCTTACATGTTTTGTGGTTCCTGCTGCTATAAATACCTTTGTAAATGCTTTAAGCTCTTTTGCCGGTGCAAAGCTTCCACATCTTCTTCCTATGTATACCTGAACCACTTCTTCACCATCACGATCACCGGCGTTTGTTACATCAAGTTCCACGGCATTTTCGCTTGCTTTAAGATTTGAATACTCATACCTTGTATACGAAAGACCATATCCAAAAGGATATCTGACTTTGATTCCCGCAGTGTCGTAATAACGATAGCCTACATAAATTCCTTCTCTGTACTCACAGGTACGCTCCTTTGCAGGATAATACGGGTAGGACGAGTTATCTGAAAGACGTTCAGGCCATGTTTCCGCAAGCTTTCCCGATGGATTTACCTTGCCTTCAATAGCGCGAAGCATCGCACCTGCTCCCGCCTGGCCGGCAAGATATCCGTGAATCGCTGCCCTGTAACAGGTATCACCCGGCATTTCAAAGGGTGCTCCTCCGGAAAGGACTAAAATAATATTTGGATTTACCATTCTAAGTTCCTTTAATAATTCTGTCTGCTTAGCAGGTAATTCCAGAGTTTTTCTGTCAAAGCCCTCCGATTCATATATCTCGTCAAGACCAATACAAAGGATAACAGCATCTGCTCCTTTAGCCACGTGCTTTGCCTCTTCAAGATAAGCTTCTCCGCTCTTTTCACCCGTTCGGACATACCCCCTGGCATATCCGATAAGTTCGAGATCACTTTCTGAAAAGCACTCTTTAAGCGTATCTACTTTTGTAGGATTAACCATGCTTGAACCCGCACCCTGGTATCGTGGTTTTTCCGCAAAGTCTCCTATAAGCACCACCTTTGTACCTTTTGCCAGAGGCAGAATGCCATCATTTTCAAGAAGGACAATCGAGTCTTCTGCTGCCTCTTTTGCCAGCCGGTGATGACGATCAAAATCAACGGCGATATCTCCGCAATTTTCCTGTTTTTTCTTAATTTCAAAGGCAATATTAAGATACTCACACACCCTGTTATTTAGGTCCTCTTCGGAAATAAGACCGGATTTTACAGCCTCCATAAGTCTTAATGCTGAATCAGCACCGGCAGCAGGCATCTCAACATTAGCTCCTGCTTTTACAGAAGCCGCTCTGTCATTACAGCCGCCCCAGTCCGAAATGGTAAAGCCGTTAAATCCCCACTCATCTCGCAATATATCCGAAAGCAAATGTGAATTTTCATTTGCATACTCGCCGTTTACCATATTGTAGGCTGTCATGATTGTCTTGGCTTTACCTTCTTTTACCGCAATCTCAAAGCCTGTAAGGTAGATTTCGCGAAGTGTACGCTCATCAAGCACAGCATCCATAGCCATTCTTCTTGTTTCCTGACTGTTTACCGCAAAATGCTTAGGACAGGCAGCAACGCCATTCTTTTGTACTCCGTCAATATAGGCTGCCGCCATTTTGCCGGAAAGTACCGGGTCTTCAGAAAAATACTCAAAGTTCCTTCCGCAAAGAGGACTTCTTTTAATATTAAGGCCAGGTCCAAGGAGCACATCAACGTGCTCAGCCCTTGCCTCTGCGCTTATTGCGGCACCAACCTGCCTTGCAAGCTCCGTATTCCAGGAGTTTGCAAGTGTGGCTGATGTAGGGAAACATGTGGCGGGAACAGAGGCATTAAGCCCGAGGTGATCGCCCGCTCCCGCCTGTTTACGAAGACCGTTTGGCCCATCGGAAAAGGCCAGACTTGGTATATGTAAACGCTCCACCCCATAGTTAGTCCATGTATCTTTACCCATAAGGACTGCCGCCTTCTCCTCAAGGCTCATTTTACTTATTAATTCTTGTATTTCCATGATTCCTCCGGATCTAAGCCGCATTAAGCTGCAGCATTTCCGCTCTTTTTCTTTTTCGCAAGACGTACAAAAAGAAGAACATTGATAAGAACCGCTGCAAGTACAACGCTCACATCAAGGATGATGAACGTTCTTGTCATACCCTTAATTCCGCCTGAAGCTGCATTACCATCTCTATAGTAACCACTGTTTGCAATGGTGTATAAAATGTTCTTGCTTGCATTTCTCATAGCAATAACGCATGTAGCAGAACCTGAAAGCTTATTGGTATCAGCCATACCGTATCCAAGCATAAGATCGTTACCTGATCTTATGGATGCCTCTGTGATCATGTAGCCATATGAACCATCGTAATCTGAAATAACCATTCCTCTAAAGCCCCACTCACCGCGAAGGACATCTGTAAGAAGTTCCTTACATGAAGCTGCAGGCTTTGTTCCGAGCCAATTGTATGAACTCATTACCGCAAGAACGCCGCTGTTAAAGTCAAAGTTTTTAACAACGATTTCAAACGGCTTAAGGCATGTCTCTCTTAATGTCTGCTCGGTCATGTATGTCATAAGGAATGCAGTTCTGTTTGTTTCCTGATCGTTTGCGGCAAAATGCTTGATATATGAATAAACACCATACTTGGCAGCACCGTTAACTTCTTTTGAAGCAAAAAGACCTGAAAGAACAGGATCTTCTGAGTAATACTCAAAGTTTCTTCCGGAGAACGGACTTCTATGAAGGTTCATGGCAGGTCCATACCATCCGAAGTTATTTGCATTTGCAAATTCCTGTCCCATAGCATCACCGATCTTGTCGGCCATTTCCTTGCTCCATGTCTGAGCCATAAGAACCTCTGTAGGGAACTGAGTTCCTGTAGAACCTGTTACATAGTTTGAAAGTCCTGATGGACCGTCACAGTCTGAAGTTGCGATCTTATCAATAGACTTGATCTCTGCTGTCTGCCATCCGCCTACATTGACTAGAGTAGTCATATCTTCTACTGAAAGCTCATCAAGAAGATCTTCCCACTTTGCATCGTCGTATGACTTTCCGGTAAGATCGGCAAGCTTAAGACCATTGTTCGCTCCTGTTGTAGGCATTACATCATCTTTGTTGTCATAATCTTCAGCGTCGTATTTAACAACGCTGATAGCCTTTACTTCTTTCTGCTTATTCTTATCAAGTTCAAAGTTTTCAGCCTTTGCTGTGGCTTTTTCATAGTTTGCAAAACCGTCTTTTCTTGAAAGAGTCTCTCTTTCTGTTTCCGCAAAACCAAATCTGTTTGTGGCCACCTCGTCATCTGAAGTACGACCGTCTTTGCTGTAGTTCACATCGGCATCCACTGTAAATGAAGCAGAGTCAAGAACTGTATGTGAATCTGATCTTACCGAAATTACATACTCACCGGCCTCAAGAACATATCCGCCGTCTTTTGCCTTAATTCCTTCTGAATCATAAGAAGCCATATCTTCAAGATTTACGTTAAAAGTGATCTTCTCGCTTGCGCCCGGATCAAGAACAGCAGTCTTTCCGAAATCAATAAGATTAACGGAAGCTTTCTCGATACCGCCGTTTGTGTATGGAGGAGTATAATAAAGTTCTGCAACGCCTTTACCTGCTTTATCACCGGTATTTGTAACCGTTACTTCAACCGTAACACTGTCTTTGTTCTTCTTAAAGTCTGTAATCTTCTGATCAAAAGTTGTATATGAAAGTCCGTATCCGAATGGATAAAGAACTTCATCTTCATAGCTTATTACACCGTCATCTGAAGCTGTCTCGTAGTACTTGTATCCCTGATAGATACCTTCTACGTAATCAACAAAAGAAACAACACCGTTAAAAGTATTGTCTTTTCTTGCAAGTGTCTTTGTAAGATCGGCAACATTTGTATAAAGATTATTACCAAAATTGCCTGAATTATTGATGGAAGGAGTCTTTAAAAGATCCTTAACATAAGTATCTGCTGTCTTACCTGATGGATTAACCTCACCCTTTAAGATCTCACCAAGTGCGGTCATTCCTGTTGTACCTGTACCCGGTGCAAGGATAACCGCCTTGATCTGATCGTAAGAATTAACCCAGTCAAGTTCCATAACATTATTTGCGTTTACAACGACGATTACGTTATCAAAGTTATCGCAGACTGTCTTTACAAGATTTCTCTCTGAATGAGAAAGCTCAAGATAGTGCTCGCCCTCATCAAACTCGTCGTACTCTTTGCTGTTATTGTAAAATGTAGCATTGGTATAGTTATAGTTGTGGGCAACATTCTGCTGAACTGCCTCCGTACCTGCCACATTGTATGTTCCTTTTATTACTGCATGCATATCTGTAGGAAGATCGGCGTTCTCTCCGCCTGAACGTCCGACAACGATAACGGCCACATTTGAAAGTGCCTTTGCATTTGAAAGAAGGCTGTCTGTGTAATACTCGGTTGTAGGCTCAGGAAGTGACCAGTCCTGGCTTGTCATATTGATAGTAGGTCTCTCACCGCCCCAGTAATCTTTTCCGTAGTCGGTATAAAGAGCCACCAGTTCATCGTTAAGTGCATATCCGGCATCTGTAAGAGACTGGATAATTGAAACTGTTGCAAGGTCACCCTCCTTGCTTGCTGCAGAACCTGTTCCGCAGTACACAGGGTGAACAGAAGCCCATCCAAAAAGGTTAAGAGCTGAAACTGAAGAATCAAGAGGAAGAAGTCCGTCGTTTTTAAGAAGAACCATACCCTCTTCAGCTACTTCTTTGATAACCTCTTTTGAATTAGCCACAACATCATCTGAAATCTCTGCTTTTGAAGCATTAAGTACTCCGCTTACTGTTGCATACATAGGTCCGTAACAGATCATGTTTACGATCACAACTACTGTTAAAACAAATGCTATAGCGGCTTCCCATCTGACAATGTGTCTTTTTCCCTTCTTTACGAAGTGAGCGCCGATCATTGCCACAATCAGTAAAACAAAAGCTATCATGAGCGCATAAACAAATCCGCTCAGCATGTGGATGTAGTTTGAAACATCCGCAGCACTTGCTCCCATCTTGATAAACAGGGGAGTAAGTATATCTATAAGTTTATCTATCATCGTCTTTTCCTCATTAAAATGGGGCAGAGCAAATAATTAGTCAGCTCTGCCCCGATTGTTTTTAGTTATTATTTTCGATTAGTCTTCTGTGTTTTCCTTAATTTCAGCGTAATGGAATGAAATAGCATTTACATTTGTTAACGGAGCCTGACTGTATGTAGCTGTTCTCTCATCTGAGATAACACCGCTCCAGTTAAGACCGAAAGCAAAGTCATATGTATTTCCGTCTGCATCTTTGTAACACTCAAGGTCACGAGGGACGTCTTCGTTCTGAGCCTCTACTGCATCCATAGAAGCAGGCTGCTGATATGGAAGAAGTGCGCTTGGCTCTACATCGCCGTTTACAATCTGTAAAAGAGCATCTGCATATACCCAGCTTGTTGATCCGTAGTAGAAAAGAATAGCATCCGCATGTGGTTCAACCTCAGACCAAACCATACATGAAGGGCCTGAAGCCTTAGACATAATAACTACTACCTTTGCGTCGCCGCAAACGCTGTCAACGTACTCAAGAAGTTTAAGCTGAGCGATGTTTGAATCCTCACCTACAGTGTTCTTAGCGTATGAACGGTTCTCTTTTGTATCCTGAGTCTTTGTTCCGTAGTATCCGTCATTGATTGTTTCTGTTGTTATATCACCTGCGATAGACTCGCGACGTGCGTTCTTTGCTGTGTACTTGCTGTACTGAAGAGATGCAGGGTTCCAGTTTCCTTCATCATCCTTAGCAGAATCCTGGCTTGGAGCATCCATAAACATAAGAACCATATCGCATGCTGCGATCTGATCTGCTGATGCTCTTACGATGTCCTCTTCCTGATACTCAGGATTTCCTTCATCATCTGTACCTGAAGGCTCGTTAACAGAATCAGTTACAACATTAAAGTACTCGCTTACTACATCAAGATCTACTGCAGGCTCGCATGTGGCAGGACTTGTAGATGAAGAACTTGATGTTGCAGGGGTGTATAAGTAAGGAACGTATACTGTTTTCTTCTCGCCGTTATTTGCTGCGATTGTACCGTTGCTATTCTTAAGCATGATGATTGACTTAAGCTGCTGCTTAAGAGATTCTTCATCAGTCTTGTTGTTCCATACTGTATTGAAAGCGTTCTCTTCAGTAATGTATGCATTATCAAAGAGCTGACTCTGCATCTGAGATTTAAGGAAGTGATATGTAGCGTTCTTAAGGATTGTAAGAGCCTCATCATCTCCAACCTCATCTTTAAGAAGGTCGTAACCTTCAGCTGCAGCAGCATTGTCTGCTGTACCACCTACCTGATGAACGCCTGCCTTATAAAGGAGCATGAAACGCTCAGCCATTGTATAGTCTTCTACACCAAAGCACTGCTGACCGTCGTTTGTGATCTGCCAGTCTGTGAGGATAAATCCGTCGTAACCTGACTCCTTAAGAAGACCAAGTTTGTATTCGCTGTATCCACCGCCAACAAGTTCACCAAGAGAACCATCTTTGCTGTATGACATAGCGTAGTTAGGCATTACACCACATTCCTTGGTAGATGATGAAGAGAGGTTAAATGCACCGTCAAGGAATGGAATAAGGTGTGCTTCGAAGTTGTTTCCAGGGTAAACTGTGTATTTACCTGCATCCATATGGTCGTTACGTCCGCCCTCAGATGCACCTGCACCTACAAAGTGCTTTGCAATAGCGTATACAGAATCTTCGCCCCAGCCAAGATCTGTTCCGTCCTCTGCCCATGTAGACTGAAGACCTGAAATATATGCATTTGCAAGATCTCTGTTAAGAGCCGGATCCTCTGAGAAAGTACCTGTTGCACGAGTCCATGTAGGCTGTGTTCCGATATCCACCTGAGGTCCTAAAAGCATAGTAATACCAACTGCTCTATACTGCTTACCGTGCTCAACGCCAAGATTAAAAGCCTCATCAACGCTCATGGTTGCAGCAAGTGAGTTCTGATCGATGGTGTTTGATACGTGATTTGGGTCTACGGAAATAGTAGCAGGGATTCCCCAGTTACCTGTAGACTCGCAAAGTTCCTGAAGTGCGTTAACCCATGAAACTGCCATAGAAGTGTTACCTTCGTTAAGAGCAGATCTTGTAACGCCGCCACGTCCACCTTCCTGAACGTATGTAAGGTCATCACCTTCGATAGTTGCACCAAACGATGTCCATCCGCCGTGTGTGAAGAGCGGTGTCATTTCTTCTTCTGAAAGCTTGCTTGTAAGATCTGATGCTCTCTCCTCATCAGTTCTTCTCCAGTCCTCATAAACATCAAGCATTCCGTCTCTATCGAGATCTTTAAATGCGTATCCGTCTACCTGAACGATCTTTACGCCTGAATTTGCGGAATAACCAAGAGTTTTTCCACCTTCGTTTGTTACTTTAACCCAGCCGTCAGCTGTTTTTTCCTCTGTCCATTTTGCAGCTGTTCCTTCTGCATCAGGAGCAATTTCTTCCCCTGAAGCTACAGGTGCGCTTGATGTGTTGTCATCAGCACTGTTTTCTGTAACTTCTGTTTCGTTAGCGACTTTTGTGTCTGTTCCATTGTTGCTGTCTGCGCTCTTACCGCATGCAACAAGAGAAAGACCCATTACTGTTGCCATACCCAAAGCTAAAAGCTTCTTCATGTTAGTCATATCGTTTCTCCTTTTATGATTTTATAGGTACGCAGTTTATACCCTGACCACGTCCATGAGGGTATCATATAGCGGATAACGTTTGCCTTCAATAAAACGGTGACATTCACCTTTGTGGAAAGAAGAACGGTATTTGCATTTGACGAAATGCAGTTTTGGGTGAAAAAAATGCAGTTCGTCAAAGGACGAACTGCATGTATAAACACATCGATATTTAAATATATTGCAAAGACTCAGATAAGAGCAAGATATTTTGATTTGATCTCAGGAGCCTTGCTTCTGCCTATAGGAAGGGCTGTGCCATCCTGAAGAATAACTTCGTTTGAAGATATTCTTTGAATAAATCTGTAGTTTACAAGGAATCCCTTGTGTATTCTTATAAATCCGAATTCATCAAGCATTTTTTCAAGCTTATCCATGGTCATCTTGATCTCAACAGGGCTTTTCTGCCCCTTAAGGGTTACAAGCTGGTAATTTCTGCTGGATTCAATGTATGCAATGTTTTTATACTGAAGCACAATAATGCCGGTTCTGGTATCAAACTCTACATTGTTCTTTTCGGTGGCATCTTCCATGGTTTTTATAAAAAGCTGAACCACCGCAGCGATGTCATTTAAAAAATTGCTCTTTCTTACAAAGCCTAAAGGCTGCACCGCAAGGGACTCAAATACTCTGCTCTCGCACTCGGATACGTATACGATCTTAGTATTGTAATTCTTTTCCCTTATGGTCTTTCCCACCTGAATACCATCCATTCCCGGCATATCAATATCAAGAAGCACAAGCTGATACTCTGTCTTATCCATTGCCAAAAGGAGCTTCTTCCCCGAATCAAACTCCTCAATCTCACACTTTATCTTCTGCCCGGCAAGGGCTGACGTTGCCGCCCCCGAAATTATAGGCAGCGCTTTTTTATCATCATCACATAAAGCTATTTTAATCATTTCTTCCCTTTCTCCTCCGTATCTATTATGTCTAACATGACCTTGGCTATAAACTTTCCGTCCGAAAGATCAAACTCAGCAAGACCGTTATATTTTTCCGCGATCTTTGATACAATATCCGTTCCGTAGCCGTGTATCTTTTTATCCTTTTTTGTGGTCATAAGGCCATGACTGCCTCTCTTAAGTTCTGATTTATCGGTAGGGTTTACACTTGTTATAACAAGATAACTACCTTGAGGCTTAATTTCAAGATAAATGATCGAATCCTCTTTTCCGTTCTTTTTCAGACGTTTGCACTCATCTATGGCGTTATCAAGAAGATTACTCATAAGTGTACAAAGATCTGCATCCGCAAAAGGAAGAACCGGAGGAACCACCAGCTGATGCTCAACTTCTATTCCCTCTCTCTTTGCCTTCATAAACATCATGTTAAGATTGGTGTTCATGGCAATATTACCACAGTCCACATAATGGAGCTGTTCAGGAAGATTCTCAGTCAGTTTTTCAAAATACTCGGAAAGTTCCGGATAACGTTTTTCCTTAAGAAGTATGCCCATGTAGGTATACTGGTTCTTAAGGTCGTGTCGAATGGCACGAAGATCATGAAGACTGCTTTCCGTTGCGGAATAAAGCTCTTTTTCCGCTGCATATCGCTGTTTTTCCGCAGATAACCTCATAACTGCAAGTTGTTCCTTACACATTGCCGAAAGAGCGATTATTTCTGAAAGCATCATAAGGTATACCCCGAAAAATGCAAGGAGAAATATATAAAAGACCACTCCGTCCCTGCCGTAAGGAATACTTTCCAATGCAGAAAGTGCCATAAGCACCGCATCCCCGATTATTAGCATAAGCACGCCTCTTACCGGGATAAAATCATACTCATCAAAATTCAGTTTATTAAAATACAACACCACAGGCAGAAGGAATACTATTATTACAGCCCTTGCAAAAGCCTCCGGCATGCCTGACTTAATATACAGACCGGTAAGGAAGGAAAGCTGGCCTCCCACTGAGTTTAAAGCACATACACTTGCAAACATCATGCTGACTATCAGCAGATTTGTGGTTTTTTTATGTTTCCCGAAACATCTGACAAATACATAGCCAATTCCGGTATAGGACAGGTAAGAAACAATAGGGATTGCATAGACTTCTTCATAGCCCCAAAAATTGGCAAAGAGTATGAAAAAGATCCTTACAAACAGGAACAGCGCAAAAATGGCAAAGAAAACAACTATCTTTTTAACCAATTCAATTTTGCTTTTTGGCTTTTTCCATATAAACAAAAACCAGCTGAATGCCAACACAAAGGACTCAAAAAACACCGAAAAATCTATCAAATTCATTTTAATCCACCTTTAAATACTTTTTAAGATCATTCATCCACTTAACCGTGTTATTTACAGCATATGGTGTTAGAAGATGATAATTTGTATCAAAAAAATCCGAATTATAATAACAATAATCCTTAATGTAAGAAATGAGTATAGCATACCCGGTATCTTCGATCATCCCGTGATACTTCTCATTCACATCATTCATAAGACCGGCTTCTGCGGCCGAGATAGCATCCATATTGGTGCAGGCGTAGGAAACAAAGATCTTTACGCCTTTTTTTCCTATCTTTTCGTATGTTTCCTTTAGCCGCGCATAGGCCTCATCGCTCATTACTTCAGAATTAATTCTTACTTCATCCATAAGTTTTTCGGCCTCAGCCTCAAATCTTCCAAATGGAACTTCACCATTTGGTCCCATGTATATACGCCCTTTTGAATCCATGTAAATGTCGGCATACTCAGTTTCATTATTTCTTTTTGAGATATGCCATAAGAAACTGTCAAACACACCTTTTATTTTGCTTATATCCACCAGTGAAAAAAGATCGTAATTATATTCAAGCCCGGCCCAAAGTTTCAGATCGTTTTTGCCCATGTCAATCTTTTCAAGCATTTGATAGCTGCTTGCAAGTTCAGGCGTGTTAAAGAGCACGTCTCCATCTTCCAGAAAATTTGTAAGAATTTCAAGCTGCACGTAGCTGTTTACCGTACCGTTCAGTCCCATATCTACAGGGAAATATTTACTTCCGAATTCGGCAAACACTCTGTTCATATCAAGATTATACCATACCGAACAACCACCGTAAAAGACCAGCTTCTTTTTGTCTGCGTTTTCTATTAGAAGATCCACCTTATCCGCATAACAGCTCTCTTTTTTTACTGCAGCCCCAGCAGGCTTTTTCGCCGCATTTATATACAGTGTTTTAAGTTTTTTACAGCTGTTAAAGGTTTTGTCGGATACAAACTCGATGTTATCAAAAATAGTAACGATTTCAAAATCTCCGTCAAAAAAAGCGTTATCCTCTATAACAGCTATATTCGGACCTATAATTAGTTCCCTTGCCCTACAGTTGCTTATCGCAAAAGAGGCAATGCCTTTTACATCCTTCTCTCCTATTTTATCGGGGATAACAAGTTTTTCGGCACTTCCGGCATATCCCGTTATGTAAAGACCGTCATCTCTCATCTCTGTGGTAAATGCCTCCTCATTTTCACATTTTTCCCACATTGCGTATAGTTTCAGATCTTTGTCTTCAGTGCTTACCCTACTGCCAAGGCCGACACGCTGCCCGCTGCCGTCTTCTTTGGTATTCCAAGCAGTAAGAATGTAGCCATCCTTTTTGAAGGCACTCTGAGAGGGAAGGGTATTGGGGCGAAGATGATATTTTTTCTCTTCATACACCGTATGTTCAATTTCCATCTCGTCGTTTGAATAATAGGTTATTGAAAAGAAGGTGTTTGCAAGGGTTAGATGTACCTGCTCCGGATACTTTACCTTTTCAAGGGTCAAAAGCGCTTTCCCATCATCCTGCCAGATGCGGCTTTCGCCTCTGTAATCGTTTCCGGTAAGCTTATATCCGTCCTTTAAAGTAATAACAAAAGTAACATCATCACCGGGATTTACCCTAAATCCGTTTTTTTCAATTGTATAATCTAAACTTTCCGCTATACTTACTTTTATGCTTGTATCTTTCGGCTCTTTCTTTCCGCATCCCACAGCAGAAAGAGAAAAAAAGACAATCACTAATAAGTAACAATACGTTCTAAATAATTTTGCCATTTATTCTCCACGCATCCTGCCCCGTCCCGATAAAGCCCGTAAGCTTCCCTCGGTACATAAATTTTTAATTCATCATTGCCGTCAAAGGGATGATCTCCTAAGGACGGTGCCTCTCCCGTTCCTTTTATAACAAGTCTCGCAAGAGCACCGGCATTTTTATAGGCTTCATCCGGTATGTATTCAAGCGAAGAAGGGATAGTAAGCTCGACAACCGCAGCTCCTGTCAGCATTTCTTTATCAAAACTGATAACAGGCTTTCCCGAAATGCTTTCCGGTATAACAAGACTCTCTGCTTTAAGCCCCTCGTCGGTAAGACCTGTAATTAAATATCCGCCTTTATATTCTTCAAAGTAAAAAGCCGAAAGGCTTGTTTCCTCTGTTTCTTTTTGAACATATATTGAAGCAGGCTGGGAAGGCTCCGTAAAATCCGGTTCTTTATATATTCCAAGCTCTGCCAGTATATCGCAGGATAGCTGATGAGACCTGATCTTTGCACCATCGGTGTTTAGATGAAAGTTGTTATCATAAAACCAGCAGGAATCATAAATGTAATTGTTTGGATTGGAAATGATCTTCGCATCAAGCTTTGAACTGATCTCATCATAGAATAATTCTATGCCTGAATCATCTCCAACTACAGCCTCGCGGTTTACCGGGCTAAAGGATATATATACATTTGCTCCTTTTTTTGCTGCATTCTTTATATACTCATTTATCTGATCAGCTAAGGCCTTTTCAACCTTAACTTTTGAAAAATCCACAAGAGCTCCGGAGTCAAATCCAAGAGCCATATTATTTCCGGCCCTAAGGAAGGTCATATTACAATTTTCATCAAAGGAAGATGCCGAGTAAACTCCCTCTGCCTTTGGAAAGATACCACTCTTTTTAATTGCAAGACGCTCGCATAGATAATCGTAATATGATCCCACCACGGCTTCCTTTTGTTTTTGGGATAGGTCAGTCAAAAGACTCTTATCACTTTCCGCACACTTTAAGAACGCATTTGCTCCAAAGTAGGAAGAAAAGGTATCTGATGAAGGTTCTATGGCAAGTACCACTATGTCACCCTCATTTATATATTTTTCCGACAGTGAAAGCATTGCTGATGTTCCAACCGCCGCATATAATCCAAATGGGCATACTGTATATCCGGGAAGATCCTTTTCCAACTGCGTAACATCTATTCCGAAGGCAACATTGCTGCCTCCGATTATCACTATTTTTCTGTTTTTTGTCTCTTTAATCCGCGTGTGCATATTAGATAGTTCCTCATAGTAGGTTTCTTTGTACATTTTAGGAAGCCCTGCCGCATGCGTCAGAAGCCCCAGCGGAAAAATACATGCAAGCACTACGGAAAATATGGCTTTTAATATACTTCTTTTCATTTTTCCTCCTAAAATTGAAAATAGGCAAAGGCTGAATTTGCGTTGGTTTTAAGTAAAAGCACCCAGGAAATCCCTATGGCAAGCAGCATTACCGCATAACCTGTTGCGGGAAGTTCCTCATTTTCAGGAATATCGTCTTTATCTATTCTTGTAAGAAAAACGGCACTTGCAAGCACCAGCAGGATCTTAAGAAGTTCCCGCGTGCTGCCAAAAGTTCCGGTAAGAGTTTCTTCAAAGTAGGAAAAATTCATGCTCCATCTTGTAAAAAGTCCTTTAAAAACTTCTTTTAGTTGAAAAAGTGAGCCTGATCTAAAGGTAAGGGCTGCAGGTATAAAGATAATAAACATGTAAATTCGCCTGAAAAGCTTTATTCCCGCATTTTCAAGGTCTATATTTTTACCCTTTGTAAAACTGTAAAGAGGTGGCAGGATAACGCTTTCAAGGGAAACCCAGAATGCCGCATAAAGCCCCCAAAGGACATAAGTCCAGTTTGCGCCGTGCCAAAGACCGCAAAGAGCAAATACAATAAATACGTTTCTTGCTCTTTTAAGCTTTGAGCCTCTGCTTCCTCCAAGCGGAATATACACATAGCTCGTAAACCATTTATTCAGGCTTATGTGCCAGCGTCTGAAAAATTCACCGTAGGACACCGAAAGATAAGGCATATCAAAGTTTCTCATAAGTCTTACTCCAAGAAGTCTTGCGGCGCCCTGTGCGATTTCGGAATACCCGGCAAAATCACAATACATTTCAACGCAAAACAAAAGTCCTGCTATAGCTATGGCAAAACCGGATGCATCTGCCACGTTTGCAAATACGGTGTTTACATATATTCCGCAGTTGTCTGCAATAACACATTTTCTAAAGAAACCTGTAAGAAGAAGTCTTAGGCCTGCCCGAAGGTCATCTTTATCTAATGGTTTTGGTTCCTTTAGCTGCGGAAGTAGATTCTTTGCACTCTCAATAGGTCCTGCCACAAGCTGAGGAAAAAAGGATACAAATAGGGCAAAATACACGAAATTCTTTTCTGCTTTAATCTCGCCGCGGTATACATCAATAACATAAGAAAGGGTCTGAAATGTATAAAACGATATTCCCACCGGAAGCAACACGCTCATTTCAAAAGAAAAACTGCTTCCGAATGCTGCGTTAACAAGGCTCAAAACGCTGTTTACAAAGAATGCAAAGTATTTAAAGTAAAACAGCACTCCAAGGCAGATAAACAGTGTCAGAACCAGCCATATCTTTTTCTTTTTAGGGTATTTTTCTGTAAGGATGGCACATGTGTAGGAAACGACAGTGGTAAAAAGAATAAGCACTATAAGTTTTGCGTTCCAGCACATATAGAAAAAGTATGAAGACAACAAAAGAAGACCGGGACGAAGCCGCCTCGGCAACAAATAAAAACCTGCCACTACAACAGGTAAGAATATCAAAAATGATAGCGAATTAAAGTTCATTTCCTTTTCTCCAAGACGGAGCAAGCTTGATTACAAACATGATAAGAACTACTATAAAGATCTCATCAAGAGCCGTGTTAAGAGTCACGGCTATAATAAGCGCGCTCACCATTGTAAAAAAGGAGATAAACGATATGATGGGTATAAAACCTTTCGACTTGCTAAAGATCTCAAGGCCACATGAAGAAATAATAAGCAACAGTAATACAACGTTTCCGGCAATTACGCTTTGCATTGTATCACCTCTTATTTTTTTATAGGACTTATTTTAACACAAGAACTGCTAAGAATCAATGTGGTAAAAAACCTCCGGACCAATAGAAAGAAAATCTTAAGAATTCTTTCAGCTTTTATTAAAGTTTTTTCTTTTTTGCGGGTGTATAATTGGGCCAGAGATTATTTAACATTTTAAAAGGAGACAGAATATGAAAAACAACAAAATACTCGTAGGAATTATCGTGCTTCTTCTTGCCGTGGTTGTGGCAGAAAGCATTGTGATTGCAAAATATATAGTAAAGGAAAGCAAACCGGAGAAGGCTGCTGTAGTGGAAAGCAAAAACGCCGCGGCTACAGGCAAAGCTACGGAAGATGCCAAAGGAAACGAAACTGTTACTCTTGATGTAAGTGATCTTACAGATGAAGGCGTTACAGAAGACATGCTTAATGCAAACACCGCAAACCCTGAAGGGTTAAATCCTTTAAGCTTTACTCCTGATGTAATACTTGAAGCGGGTGACCTTTTAAAATCTGGCGTTGGCATAATGGGAACCGCAGGGGGCTCACTTAAAAGCGCTATCGCAGCGGTAAATCTTCTTGATCTTGCAGACAGACTTCAGGCAAAGGATGCTGATAAAGAAGCAGTTGAAGGTCTTATCAAAGACTGGTACGATGGACTTGATGAAGACTACAAGGAAGAATACAAAGAGTCCCACGAAAGTATCCTCTCTCTTGCAGAAAGCATTCTTGCAGAAGATGAAAGCATAAAAGGCCAGCTTGAAGATGCCGGCGTAAAGGAAAAGGCAGATGAGCTTCTTGCAAAAGAAGGACTTAAAGAGAATTTTGAGATAGTTAAGGAAGCGATAAAAACAGTAGTCAAATAGAGATCATAATATTATAAAAAAGACATGTTGTAAACGAAAC